>JAGLEA010000140.1 GCA_023145315.1 Psychrilyobacter sp. | reverse complement strand
CATATGAGAGATCAATTTAATAGACAATCACTCCTAATTGGAGATAGAAACACTATGAAACTTCTAAATTCCTCAGTTATTATATTTGGATTAGGAGGAGTCGGTGGATATGTTGTAGAGGCTCTTGCTAGAGCTGGTGTAGGAGAGATCACACTTGTTGATTTTGACATCGTAGATATAACTAACCTTAATAGACAGATAATAGGAACTCATAGCTCTATTGGGCAAGTTAAAACAAAACTATTTAAAAAGCGAATTTTAGATATTAATCCAAAAGCCTCTGTTAAAATATTTAATAAAAAGGCTACAGGAGAAAATATCACAATATTTTTTGATAAAAAAAAATATGATTACATAGTAGACACTATTGACGCTGTTTTTTCTAAACTAGCGCTTATTACAATAAGTAAGGAAATTAATACACCTATAATATCTTCTATGGGATTTGGAAACAAACTAGATCCATCGAAAATACAAGTTGCTGATATCAGTAAAACTCGTGATTGTCCACTAGCACGAACTATGAGAAAAGAATTAAAAAAGAGAAGGATAAAAAAAGTAAAAACAGTATTTTCTACAGAATTTACACTGAAACCAAAGCATTTTGACAACTCTATAGAGGTAGATACCCATGTTGGAAGCACTTCTTTTCTACCTGGAATTGCCGGTCTTACTATTGCTGGTGAAGTTATAAAAGATCTAATAAAAGAAGTGGAAGATACAAATATATAAATAGGAAAACGGAGGATAATTATGAAAAAAATTGGATTGTTTTATGGAACTACTGGAGGCAGAACTACCGGTGTTGTAGATGAGTTTGAATTTAACCTAAGAGAAGAAGCAGAAATATTTAATGTGGAAAATGGAATTGCAAAACTGACTGAGTTTGAAAATTTGATATTAGTTACTCCTAGTTATGGATTTGGAGAATTAGAAGCACATTGGGAAGAGGTTATAGAGGAGTTTAAAACTCTTGATTTTACAGGAAAAATCGTTGGATTAGTTGGATTAGGAAGTCAAACAACTTTTGGTGAGTCTTTTGTAGGAGCATTAGAAGTTTTGTATAATATAGTTCTTAAAAAAGGTGGAAAAATAATCGGATTAACTTCTACAGATGGATATAATTTTGAAGAGTGTGAGGCAATAGTGGATAATAAATTTATGGGATTAGTTTTAGATGAAGAAAACCAAGATGATATGACAGCCGATAGAATTTTTGACTGGTTAGAAGAAATTAAAAAAGAATTTATATAATAAACTAAAAACCTGTAAACTAGTCATACTAAAAAGTATGTCAACATTTACAGGTTTTTTGAATACTTCTAAATTAGTCATAAAAAGCTTCTAATCTAGATTTATTATTTTAATTTAATATTCTCTTCCTCAGTATGATTCTCTAAATAATTTTCTTTCACTATATCAATTACAGTCAACATTTTTTCTTGAACAAAGTTAAATCCAGTATCTTTCATATGAGTAATTGTACACCCACTACAATCTTTTATTCCATGACTATATTTAAAGTTTCCACCACACTCTTCACCTAGCATGTATAATGGGCAATAGCAAAATAAGCAATTAAATTTAGTTTCATCTCCTACTTTATGACATGGGAAATATTCGCATTTTTTATTTTGTACAAATTTGTAATTCATCTTTTTCTCCCCTTTTATAAAATTAATTTTTATTTGTTTTCATAAATATTTGGCATTATATCAATTAAACCTCGATAATTTATAATCCCATCATCTAGCGATAGTTGGATCGGATATATCTCAACTCCTACTTCCATAGCTTTATAGAAATATTCATTAAATTTTGGGTCTGTTTCATATTTTGGACGGAATTTTTTTGCTTGTCTAAAAACTAATAGTATTACTGCAGCTCTTTCACCACTCTCTTTTATTTCAATCAACTCTTTTAGGTGTTTTACTGCTCGCTCACTTGGTGCATCTGGAAACATAGCTATCATATCCTCGGCTAGCGATACTCCCTTTGTTTCAATCCAAATTTTTTCACCATT
>JAGLEA010000014.1 GCA_023145315.1 Psychrilyobacter sp. | reverse complement strand
AAATGAACGTAATAGTTACACTTTTAATAGGTGGAATAATAGGATGGTTAGCAGGAGCAGTAATAGGTGTTGATCATAGTATCTTAGTTAATATCGTAGTAGGATTAATAGGTTCTTCTATTGGTGGAGCAATCTTTGGAAGACAAGGAAAATTATTAGGATTTATATTAACTTCTACAGCAGGAGCAGTAATCTTATTAATCATCTTAAATGCTATCTTAAAAGCATTCCCTAATTTAATAAGCTAAATTATTAAGACATAAGTGAATTCTTATGTCTTTTTTATTAAACTTGTTGTATAATAAACCATCTATTAACAAGAATTATCTGTATATTAAGATATTATATGCTTAATAGTGGTATAAAAAATTAAAGAAGGCAGGAAAATTTAAATTTATTAGAATATATAACTAATAAAAAAAGGAGAAAAACAACTTATGAACTACTTAACACTAATTTTATTAAATGCATTTACTATGATTGCAATATTAAATCCATTTGGAAATGTCCCATTATTTATTGGCTTAACAGAAGGAATGAAAAAAACTACTAGAAAAAAACTTTTCACTACTATAGTTATTACAGGTTTTAGCATTATGTCTCTTTTTTCTATTGTAGGAATGTTTTTAATGAATGATTTTTTTAAAGTAGACATGAGTGAAGTGAGAATAGCAGGTGGAATTATCTTAGTGATTGTAGCACTAAAAAATCTACTTTTTCCTAAGAAAATGAATAACAAGATTCAATTAGAAGAAGATTTAACAGAGGAAGAAGAGATAAAACAAGGTATTATACCACTAGCATTCCCAATGCTGGTAGGGCCTGGATCACTTGCAAGTGTACTACTTGTTAGACAAGAATCGGGAATTATATCAGCTGTGTTGTCGTGCTTTATAGTTTTTCTTATAATTCATATTATGTTTTTAGGAGCAGATCTTATTGAAAAGATATTAGGAGAGCTTGTACTATTTGTATTATCTAGAGTAATGCAATTATTTATAATGGCAGTAGGTATTAAAACAATTATTAGTGGTATTACTATGGTTATTTCTGGCTAGGGATTAAAAAGGTAGATAAAGTGGATAATACTTAGAAAATATAAAAAAGTTGGTTATAAATTAAACAATAAAATGATTAAGTTTTGAACACAAATTAACTTATAAAACAATAATAATATAGTATACTTAGAAGTAATTAATATATTTTTTTAGGAGGAACAAAAAATGGGTTTATTTGATTTTTTAAAAAAGAACAAAGAGGAAAATTATGTAGAGATATTTTCACCATTAAATGGTAGAGTAATCACTTTAGCAGAAGTACCTGATGAGGCTTTTGCTGAAAAGATGATTGGAGATGGATGTGCTATTGAACCATCAGAAGGATCAATATTTGCTATATCTGATGCTGAGATAGATATCTTTGATACAAACCATGCTGTTAGTTTTGATTTAGAGTCAGGATTAGAGATGATAGTTCATTTTGGAATAGATACAGTTAAGTTAGATGGAAAAGGTTTCGAAAGATTAGTAACTCCTGGAGATGTAAAATTAGGAGATGAATTAGTAAAATATGATCTTGATTTCATCAAGGAAAATGCAAAATCAACTAGAACACCTGTTATTATTTCTAATATGGATGATGTAGAAGAAATTATTGTAGTAGCAAAAGGTGAAGTTAAAGTTGGAGATCTTTTAATGAAAGTTAAGTTAAAGTAGAATTTCTAATTAAACATAAACATAGGTAATAAAAAGATGAGATTATATAATAATCTCATCTTTTTATTGAATTTACTTTTCAAAAGTTCCTCTAACTAAAATTTCTTTATTTTCTATCATAATTTTTCCAAGTGCAAATACACCATCTATATTTAAATTTTTGTCTAAAATTACTAAATCAGCATCATATCCAACTTTGATTAAACCTTTTTCTTTAAGTTTAAATACAGTTGCAGGGTTAGAGGTAATAACTTTTATAGCCTCTTCTAACTCTAATCCTTCCTTTTCTATACCTTCCTTTACAGCCTCGTAGAGAGTTTCACACTGTCCGAGCTTTACTCCTATGAAATTACCATTTTCATCATATTTAGGAAGACTTCCTTGCCCATCAGATGTATAAGTAATTTGGGAAATATCGATTCCATTTTCTAAACATATTCTTGTGGCTTCTCCACATTTTACTTCTCCATCTGCTAAAAATTCAGGAGTAGTAGAAGTTGTAAAATCTAAATATCCACCTTTTTTTCCATACTTAATAGCTGCTTCAAAGAGATAAGGATTCCTATTCATATGAGTAGGAACAAATTGTTTTATCGGAACGGCACCTTTTTCTATAGCTTCTAATAAAAGGTCTGTAACTTCATGACTATCTCCCATGTGAATCCCAATTATCCCTGCTTT
>JAGLEA010000139.1 GCA_023145315.1 Psychrilyobacter sp. | reverse complement strand
ATATGTATAGGACAAGCTGCATCGATGGGAGCACTACTACTAACAGCTGGAGCAAAAGGTAAAAGATTTGCACTACCAAATGCTAGAGTAATGATTCATCAACCATTAGGAGGAGCTCAAGGTCAAGCTACGGATATTCAAATCCAAGCTAAAGAGATCCAAAGAATGAAAGATCTAACTTCTAAAATAATAGCAGAAACAACTGGAAAAACTATAAAGCAAGTATTGAAAGATACTGAAAGAGATAACTTTATGACTGCAGAAGAAGCTATGAAATATGGATTAGTAGATAGAGTATTCATAGAAGGGGAGAGATAAGATGGCAAATAAAAAAATGGAAAAATGTTCATTTTGTGGGAAACCTGAGAATGAAGTAGCTAGATTAATAACTGGTCCAGAAGCAAATATCTGTGATGAATGTATAGAAGCCTGTGAGATAATGTTAGAAGATATGAAGATAGAAACAGGAGAAAAATTAGAAGATGATATGTTTCATATGATAACTCTAATGACTCCTAAAGAGATAAAAATTAAATTAGATGAATATGTGATAGGGCAAGAAGCTGCAAAGAAAGTATTAGCAGTATCTGTATATAATCACTACAAAAGAATAAGACATAAGGATAAAACTGGAGATGTAGAACTACAAAAATCAAATGTTTTACTTATTGGTCCTACAGGATCAGGAAAAACTTATTTAGCAGAAACATTAGCTAGAACTTTACATGTACCATTTGCTATAGCTGATGCTACAACTCTAACAGAAGCAGGATATGTAGGAGATGACGTAGAAAATGTACTAGTAAGATTATTAGAAGCAGCTAACTACGATGTAGATGCGGCAGAAAGAGGTATAATCTATATAGATGAGATAGATAAAGTAGCTAGAAAATCAGAAAATATGTCGATAACTCGTGACGTATCTGGTGAGGGAGTACAACAAGCACTTCTAAAAATTGTAGAAGGAACAGAAGCACAAGTCCCTCCTCAAGGTGGAAGAAAACATCCAAATCAACCACTAGTTAAGATAAATACAAAAAATATATTATTTATAGTTGGAGGAGCTTTTGAAGGGCTTGAAAAACTTATAAAATCTAGAGCAAATAAGAAAGTTATGGGGTTTGGAGCAACGATAGTTAATGAAAAAAATGAATCAGAAGGAGAAACTTTCTTAAGAGTTTTACCTGAAGACTTAGTAAAAAGAGGACTTATTCCAGAATTAATAGGAAGATTCCCCGTTATTACAACTCTAGAAAACCTAGATGAAGAGGCATTAATAAAGATATTAACAGAACCTAAAAATGCACTTGTAAAGCAATACAAAAAATTCTTTGAATTAGAAGATGTGGAGTTAGATTTTGAAGAAGAAGCATTAAAGAAGATGGCTGAATTAGCACTTAAGAGAAAGATAGGAGCTAGAGGATTAAGAGCCTTAATGGAAAGTGCAATGTTAGACTTAATGTACGAAATACCATCTAATCCTGCTGTTGAAAAAGTTATAATAACTAAGGAATCAGTAATGGATACTTCTAAAGCTGTAGTAATAGAAAAAGAGAAAAAAGTAAAAAAAATCACTAAAAAATAAAGTAGGCAAGGATTTGGAGGACAGATATGAATAAAATGACATTTATACCTACTAGGGATCTAGTAGTTTTTCCAGGTGCAATAGTACCCTTATATATAGGAAGAGAAAAAAGTGTAGAAACACTAGAAAAATCATTAACAGAAGATAGTAAATTAATATTATGTATGCAAAAAGATTTCTTAGTAGAGGAACCAAACTATACAACAGATATCTATAAAGTAGGTGTAGAAGTTACAATTTTACAAACTGTAAAGATGCCTAACAATACAATAAAAGTATTAGTAGAAGCATCAAACAGAGTAAAAATAGGCGAAGTAATAGAAGAGGAAGGTATCTTATATACTTCATATGAAGATATAAAATTAGAAGAATTAGACGAAAATATGGGTGAAGCATTAGTTAGAAGAGTCCTTAAATCATTTGAAAGATATGCTAAATTAAGTGGGAAAGTTTTACCTGATCTACTTATAAGTATTAAATCTATGAAAGATATAAATAAAAAGTTTGATCTAATAAGTGGAAGTTTAAATATATCTTCAGAAAAAAAACAAGAGCTTTTAGAAAATTTTGATCTTGAAAAAAGAGGATATAAACTTATAGAAATCTTGAAAAAAGAATTAGAAATTCTTAATATAGAAAAAAAGATAGAAAATAAAGTGAAAGAAAAGATGAATATAGCTCAAAGAACTTATTTTTTACGTGAAAAATTAGTAGCAATAAAGGAAGAATTAGGAGAAGAAGGTTCTGATGATGATGATATTGTAGAATTAAAAAAATTAATTAAAGCAAAAAAGTTACCTAAAAATGTTAAGAAAAAAGTAGATAAAGAACTTTCTAAACTTAGTAAGATGCCGGCATTTTCTGCAGAGGCTAGTGTAATAAGAAACTATGTAGAAACTGTTTTAGATCTACCTTGGACTAAGAAAACAAAAGATGTTTTGGATATAAAAATAGCTCATGAAAAATTAGAAGAAGATCATTATGGATTAAAAGATATCAAAGAAAGAATATTAGAATATCTAGCAGTAAAAAAACTTAACCCAAATATGAAGGGAACAATCCTTTGTTTAGTAGGACCTCCAGGAGTAGGGAAAACATCGTTAGCAAAATCTGTAGCAGATGCTATGGGTCGTAAATTTGCTAGAATGTCACTAGGTGGAGTTAGAGATGAGTCAGAGATAAGAGGTCATAGAAGAACTTATATAGGATCAATGCCAGGTAAATTAATAAAGGCTATGAAACATGCAAAAACTAAAAATCCATTAATCTTACTAGATGAACTAGACAAGATGAGTAGTGATGCTAAAGGAGATCCTAGTTCTGCAATGTTAGAAGTACTTGATCCTGAGCAAAATAAAACTTTTGAAGATCACTATTTAGATCTACCATTTGATCTTTCAGACGTATTTTTTATAGCTACTGCAAATGATCTTCGTGGAATTCCTGGACCTCTAAGGGATAGAATGGAAATAATAACACTTAGTTCATATACAGAATTTGAAAAGATGCATATTGCTAAAAAATATTTAGTTGATGAAGCACAAGAAATTAATGGATTATCAGATATAGATATAAAGATGTCTGATGAAGCTCTTCTAAAAATAATCAATGAATATACTATGGAAGCAGGGGTAAGAAACTTAAAAAGAGAGATAAATAGTCTATTTAGAAAGTTAGCTAAATTAGTAATAGAAAAAAATAGAAAGAAAATAAATATTACTGTTAAAAACTTAGAAACATATTTAGGAAAAGCAAAATATAGACCTGATAAGATAAAAGAGATAAAACCTAAATTAGGAGTTGTCACAGGATTAGCTTGGACTAGTGTAGGAGGAACTACATTAGAAGTTCAGTCAGTATCTATGAAAGGAAAAGGAAAAATATTATTAACTGGTAAGTTAGGAGATGTAATGAAAGAGTCAGCTCATGTGGCATATTCATATGTGAGATCTGTGGCTAGTGAAAATAATATATCTGAAACTTTTAACGAAACGACTGATGTTCATCTTCATTTTCCAGAAGGTGCAGTTCCAAAAGATGGTCCATCTGCAGGTGTGACAATAACTACTGCCCTTATCTCGGTTCTTAGTAAGCAGAAGATAAGACAGGATATAGCTATGACTGGGGAGATAACAATTACAGGGGAAGTATTACCTGTAGGAGGAATCAAAGAGAAAGTGATTGGAGCTCATAGAGTAGGAATTTTTGAGGTTATCTTACCAAAAGATAATGAATCAGATGTAGATGATCTACCGAAAGAGGTAAAAAAAGATATGACTATTCATTTTGCAGAAACATATGAGGATGTAAAAAAAATAGCTTTTGTTAAATAAAAGAGATTTATAGTTACTCTCTTCTACAACAATTAAAATTATATCTAAATAGAACTGATAAAGAAATAAATATGGGGGAATAAATTGAATTTAGTAATAGAAACTATTAAAAGTCGTAGATCTATAAGAAAATATGAAACTAAAAAAATAGAACAAGAAAAAATAGAAGCAATTGTAGAAGCAGGGTTATATGCTCCTAGTGGACATAATAAGCAACCATGGCACTTTACAGTCTTAGAAAATAAAGAAATAATGGATAAAATAAGTGTAGAAACTAAAAAGATGCTACTTGATTCAGAAACTCCTATATTTAGAAAGATGGGGAGAAATGAAAAATTACATATTCTTTATAACGCTCCTACAGTAATAATAGTATCAGGAAAGAAAGAGGATTCGTATTCTATGGATGCCGATCTAGCTGCAGCAACTCAAAATATGTTACTTGCTGCTGAGTCATTAGGATTAGCTAGTTGTTGGGTAGGTCTAATCGTGGCATACTTTAATAATAAAACAGAGATAAAGGTGAGAAATGAAGAGGTAGGAATACCTGAAGGATATGAGGTACAGTATGCAGTAACATTAGGATACTCTCCTCTTTATGGTGAAGCAAAGCCGCATAAAAGGGCAGAAAATACAGTTAACTACGTGAAGTAGGAGGTAAGATCAATGGAAATAAAAAAATCAGATTTTGTTAAATCAGCAGTTCTTGAAGCAGATTATCCTGAACAACTATCAAATGTAGAGTTTGCATTTGTGGGTAGATCAAATGTAGGAAAATCATCACTAATAAATAGTTTAACAAATAGAAAAAAAATGGCAAGGATATCAAAAACACCAGGGAGAACACAACTTATAAACTATTTTATAGTTAATGGAGATACATTTTTAGTGGACCTTCCAGGATACGGATTTGCAAAAGTTCCTAAAGCTATCAAAAAAGAGTGGGGGAGCTTAATAGAGAGATATCTAGCTTCAAAGAGAAAAAAAATGGTATTTGTATTACTAGACATTAGAAGAGTACCGACAAATGAAGATATAGAGATGTTAGAATGGTTAGATTATTATGAGGTTCCTTATAAAATAATTTTTACTAAAGTAGATAAGATGTCTAATAATCAAAAATTTAAACAATTAAAAGATATAAAGAAAAAAATAGAATTCAGCAATTCAGATGTACTATTTTCTTCTGCTGTATCTCACAAGGGTAGGGAAGAAATATTAGAATTTCTTGACGAAGCAGTAAAGGAATATAGCTAGAGCTAAATTAAAAAGAGTAAAACTCCTAATTAGGAGTTTTACTCTTTTTTGAATTATTTTTTAGGTAAAATTACACTAGCTTCTCCGTCGATTACCACTTTACCATCTTGGTTTGTACAAGTAGTTTTTAAAGTTGCTCT
>JAGLEA010000138.1 GCA_023145315.1 Psychrilyobacter sp. | reverse complement strand
ATTGTTCCTTCTCCTGGAAATTTTGTCCCTAAGATAGAGGAAATATAAGATACTCCTAACATTCCATGTGCTATTCTCTTTCCAAACATAGTTCCTTTTGCATATTCATCATCTAGATGAACAGGATTATGATCCGTACTTACATCAGCAAATTTTTCTACATCGATAGATTCTACTTTTTTAGAAAAAGAGTAAGAATCTCCTATTTTTAAACTTTTTATCATTTTAATTCTCCTTTTTATTTAATTTTATTCCATTCAACAGTTTCTGCTAGTGCAGAAATACAATTATCCCGATTAATTGAATATATCATTGATGATGTATATCCTAAAATTGGTGGCGGTGCCAAGAAAAACATCCAGACATGATTGTACCATGCTAGATCTCTAAATCCTGCTACAGCTGAAAATTTAAAGTTCTTATCTAGTCTATTAATAATGTTCTGTGTTGTATTAATAAGATTAATACTTTCGCCATCAGGTCCTAAAAGTTCATTCATGTCCCAAGGGTTATCAGCATATTTCAATAAAGTATACGATTGAATATCAGCATCAGCATCAAGCATCCATATTCCATTATGCTCTGAACCATCTGGAGTTGCAGTATATACTAGTGTATGCTCAAATTTCCCATCTTTATAAAAAACATAATAAGTGTGATAGAAAAATATATTTTGCTTCTTATCCGCTGAAAATAAATTTCTCTTATATGCTTTTATCTCTCTTCCTTGAGGTGTCTTTAAAACTTCTTCCAAATATTCCCTTGCCTTTATACCGTTTGAGTTTTCTCCTCTCATGATATCCTGTGGATTTGTATCCATTCTATCATAAAATTTTGTAGAAGAGCACCCTACAGTAAATATAAGCATAGATAGAATTAGTAATTTAATAATATTTTTTCTCATCAAATCTCCTTAAATTACTTATTTTATTTTGTTCTTTTTCCATCTTTATAATTAACTTTTGTTAAAATTTCACCTTTTTCATTATAAAAAACTAATATACCATCTTTTAATCCGTTTTTAAAATCAACTTCTACTTTAACTCTTCCATTATCATAAAATTGAGTATTTAATCCTTCTAAATTTCCATTTTTAAAATTATGTACTTCTTTTAAATTTCCATTTTCATAGTAAAGAAATTCAGGTCCTTCTTTGATATCATTAATATATTGAGTTTTTTCTTTAAACTTTCCATTTTCATAGAAATAAGTGGAAAGCCCATTTTTTTTTGCTAATTTAAAATTCTCTTTAGCTTTAAGGTTTCCATTTTCATAGAAATAAATATTAAGTCCATCTTTTATACCATCTTTAATATTTTCCTTTGAAGAAACATTACCGTTACTATAATGTTTGAGAACTTCACCTGTATATTCATTATTAATCTTTAGACTATTTTTCGAATCTGATTGATTAGTATCTGTTGATGTACAACTTACAAATGTTAATATTGCAAGTGCCAAAAATAATTTTTTCATTTATTTCCTCCATATAACTATCAATCTCTATATTTTCATTACTTTAATATTATCTGCTAAGATTAATTTTGCTGGTGTATTAGCAATAACATCTTCTACAGTTGTTTCAGGTCCTATTTCAGTTAGTAGTAACCCATTAGGAGTGACTTCTATAACAGCCATCTCTGTGATGATTAAGTTTACTTGACTTGCTGCTGTAAGAGGTAGTGTGCATTCAGGTAATATCTTTGGTTTTCCTTTTGCAGTATGTTCCATAGAAACAATAACTTTTTTTGCTCCTACTACTAGATCCATAGCTCCACCCATACCAGGTACCATTTTTCCAGGAATAATCCAATTTGCTAGATTTCCTTTCTCATCAACTTGTAGTGCTCCTAATACTGTCATGTCTACATGTCCACCACGAATGATAGAAAAAGACATTGCAGAATCAAAGAATACTGCTCCATCTAGTGTAGTAATAGGCATTCCACCTGCATTTACTAAGTCTTTAATTTCTTCTCCCTCTGTAGGAGCAGGTCCAACACCTATTAAACCATTTTCAGATTGAAAAATTACATCCATTCCACTAGGAACATAGTTTGCAACCTCTGTAGGAAGTCCTATACCTAAGTTTACAACATCTCCATCGCTAAGCTCTTGAGCTACTCTTTTTGCAATGATTGCTCTCATTAATTTCTTATCCATTGATATCACCCTCTACTATATAGTCAACAAAAATTCTAGGAGTAATAATATTATTAGGGTTAAGAGTTCTAACGTCTACAATATTTTCCGCTTCTACGATAACTAAATCAGCTGCAGTAGCCATAATAGGATTAAAATTTCTAGCAGCATTATTATACTGAATATTCCCCATAGTGTCTACAGTGTGACCAAGTATTATAGCAACATCTGCTCTAAGTGGTTTTTCTAATAAAAACTTCTTTCCATCAACTTCTACTATTTGTTTTCCATCCTCTACTATAGTTCCAAGACCAGTAGGAGTTAATACTCCACCAAGTCCAGCTCCACCAGATCTTATCTTTTCTGCTAAGCTACCTTGAGGAACTAGATCTACTATGATCTCTCCCTCTGTCATTTGTCTTCCTGTTTCTGGATTGGTACCAATATGAGAAGTTATAACTTTTTTAACCATTTTATTATATACTAATCTACCTATACCATTATCTTTTAAGCCTGTATCATTACAGATTATAGTAAGGTCTTTAAGACCGTTTTCTACCATGATATTAATAATCTTATGAGGTGTTCCCACACCCATAAATCCACCAATCATAACTGTCATTCCATCTTCTATTTTAGATACTGCATCTGCAATATCTATTATTTTTTTTGACATTTTCTCCCCCTTAGATATTTTCATTAAAAGGATTCTTCCGTAATTAGAAGAATCCTTTTAATTATACTAAATCTCTTTTTACCATCTCTTCTACAATAAATGTTGCTACATCATCAGCATATTTTCCAGGTCCAAATCCTGCATCATATCCTAATTCCTTTGCTAATTCATGAGAAATTCTTGGTCCACCAGCAATTAAAACAACTTTATCTCTAATTCCTTCAGCTTCTAAAAGTTCTACTAAGTTAGTTAGGTTTTGAATGTGTACATTTTTTTGTGTAACAGTTTGAGAAACTAATAATGCATCAGCTTTCATTTCAATAGCTTTTTTGATAAACTCTTCATTTTCTACTTGAGATCCTAAATTAAAAGCTTCGATACCTTTATATCTTTCTAAACCATAATGTCCAGCATATCCTTTCATATTCATTACAGCATCTATACCAACTGTATGAGCATCAGTACCAGTACTTGCTCCTAATATTACTACATCTCTTTTAATATTTTCCTTGATGAAGTTTTGAACCCCATACATATCCAAAGTTTCTACATCAACTGTTTCAACATGAATCTCATCATAATCTACAGTATGAGTTAGTGATCCGTATAAAACATAGAATGAAAAGTTATTATCAAGAGCTGAATAGTGAGATACAGCAGGTTCAGATAATCCCATCTTTTTTGCTAATTCCTTAGCAGCTTCGGCACCTTTTTCATCAGCAGGAACAGGAAGAGTTAAACTCATTTGAACTTTCCCATCGTTCATAGTATCCCCGTATGGTTTTAATTTTTTTAAATCTAAAACATTTTCACTCATTATTTTTTACCTCCTGTCATTAATGGTATGAATGGATTAAAGTATGCTGTTTCAGTTGCAAAAACTCCACTTAATCCTTTTCCACCATCAATTGGTCTTTTTATACCTGCAAATTTTCCTTGTTGTAAAGTATCAAACATTCCTGTTGTTTCGATCTCTTTAATTAGATCTCTACCCTTAGTAAGAACTTCTTTTGCTCTATTTACAATAATTCCATCCTTTCTAAAAGTAAGTTCAGAACCAAAGTCTTTCATATTATTAAATATATATTTAGCGTTATCTATTGCTACTGCTCTATCAGACATAAATGGAGTATGGATAGCTTCTGTCATCATTCCCATAAGGTGTAATTTTTGTCCTGTCATGATAGTAACCATATTAAATAGTGTATCTTGTACTTGTCCTTTAAATATATCTCCAGTCATAAATTTTGTAGGAGGCATATATTTTAGAGGTGCATCTGGGAATATTTCTCTTGCCATTTGTGCTTGTGATAGCTCTAATAAGAAACCATTTTCAGTGTCAGGATGAATCTCAAACGCATGTCCTAATCCTTGTTGCTCCTCAGGTAGATTAGCTAAAAGTGCAAATTGCTCATTGATAAATTGAGAAGCTAATACAGTATGAGCTTCTTCTACAGCATCTGCAGTAGTTAAGTAGTTATCTTCACCAGTATTTATAATAACACCAGCAAATCCATTTATAATTCTAGAAAAATATTGATCTACAAATGTTCTTTTCATATTGATATCTCTAAATAAGATTCCGTAAAGCGCATCATTTAGCATAACATCTAATCTTTCAAATGCTCCCATAGCAGCGATTTCTGGCATACATAATCCAGAACAGTAGTTACAAAGTCTGATATATCTACCTAATTCTTCTCCTACTTCATCTAGAGCTTTTCTCATTATTCTAAAATTTTCTTGGGTAGCTAAAGTTCCACCAAATCCTTCTGTTGTAGCTCCGTATGGTACGTAATCTAATAAACTTTGTCCAGTACTTCTAATAACAGCAATTATGTCGGCACCTTGTTTAGCTGCTGCTACTGCTTGAGTAATATCCTCATAGATATTTCCTGTTGCTACGATAAGATATAGTAATGGTCCATCTTTATCACCATATTTATCTAAAAGATCTTCACGGTCTTTTCTATTATTTGCAATTTTATCTGTATTTTCACGAGCAATCTTATCTATAGCTAGTTTAATTTCAAAAACATCATGAGTTGAAATTTTTCCAAGATTTAGCTCTCCTGCTGATATTTTATCTGCAATCTCTTGTGGTGATAACCCTGTTTCTACCATGGCATTACCTATATAATGGGCAACTCCTAATTTAATATTACCTTCTTTCTCAATATGTTCTACTACAATATTTGGTAATGGAACTTCGAAACTATCGATTCCATCGATTCCTAATAATCTACAGATTGTTCTTTCTACTGCAACAGTAGAGTGTAAATCTATATATGTTTGTACATCTAATGCTATATTTTTAGCTGAACTTCTCGCATCAGCTACAACATCCCAATCTAAATTTAACTTTGATTCTTGCATAATGTTCCCCCTGTAATCTAATATAATTTTTTTATAATTTCTTTTAATTCCTTATCAAGTCCTATTAAAGTTGCGATGTTAAGTGCATCTTTTGGAACTTCTAAGTTTGAATCTATCTTTTCTATAGAGTAATCCATGTGGTTTTGTATTAATGAAACAGAATCTTTATTATTTAGGTCTATCTTTCGTTTTAAATTTTCAAAATTTATATTTTTTAACCCAATAACTTGATAGTGTGGTGTTTCTATTCCTGCTACACCATCGTAATGAGTTGCCATTATAGAAAAGCTTTCAAATTTATTTATATATTCTGATAATCCTTTTACAAAGTTTTTTCCTTCACTAGGATTTGTACCACGTGCAAACTCGTCTAAAGCAATAAAGCCCTTCTTGTAAGTTTTTAATGATCCTGTAATCTCTTTTAATTTTATCATTTCTGCTCCAAAGCTACTTAGACCCTTTGTTATATCTTGAAAATCATCAGATAAAAATTGAATGAAATCAAGGAGAGGCAGTTCAGCATAATCAGCAAAAACAAAAAATCCCATCTGTGCTAACATAAGGTTCAGAGTCAGTGTTTTTAAAACCACTGTTTTCCCACCCATGTTGGCTCCAGTTAATATGGTGTTTCCATTTTTTAATAGGATATCTAATTTTTGAAATCTTTGTTTTTTCTTATTTAAAATTTCTAAAATTTCTGGATTAAACATCCCGATAAATTCTATATTTTCAGAAATTTTCGGTCTAACAGCACCATATTTTATAGAAAGTTTAGCTTTAGCTATTAGGAGATCAATATATTTAATAATCTCAATATTACTCGTTAATATTTTTGTGAAACCTACTAAAGATTTAGTTATCTCTTTTTTTATTAAATCTTCTTCACAGCTTTCTGCAATTACAATAACTCTTCTTTTATCTCTAAGTATCTCTTGTAATTCACTATTAGTTTCAGAAAACATTTGAGCTTCAATCTTTGATTTTTTATCTCTAATATTTTTAAGTTTTTCTGAGTATTTACTATAGATGTGGAAAGTAGGAATATTTTTTTCTTCTGGATCTAATATTTCTAAAAGTTTTTTTAGATCAAAAAGATGAAATTCTTTAGAAAATAGGCTATTACCAATATTTTTTAATTCCATAAATATCATTGAATTAACTTTTAATTCAAATAATTCAACCTCATCTAAAATTCTACAAGTATCTAAATTTTTAATAATATTAGTTATATCTTTTAATCTCATTAGGAGAACTTCTACCTTTTCTATCTCTTTTTTATTATTCTTTAACAAATTTATAAAAAATTCTAGATTAGTGAATTCTTCTTCTAAATTTTCTAATTTATGAATAGGAGATATTTGTCTTTTTTTTATATTTCCATATGGTGAGATGGTATCTAGATGGTTTAAGATAAACTCTAACCCTATTTTGTTTCGATTATTTTCATCTAAGTATCTCATAGTTACCACCTCCTATATTTTAATTTTCTAATTTTTCTACATCAATAACATCTAAATTAGTAGCTTTTTTTAATGAGTTTTGAAAATCCAAACTATCAAATGAATATCCATATGGAGATATTGGATTAGAAGTAAGGCACAATAAATTTATTTTATTTAAAACTTGAATTTTTACTGGAATCATAGAAAGTTTACTATAAACATTAGAATCAATAAAGATCCTAGTTCCATCCTCTATAATTAAAATAAAATTCTTAAGTAAAACTCTATTTTTAATAAATGCTTCTATCATACTACTTGAGATAGCACCACCAATAACAAGATATTTAAAATTTTTCCTAACAGCATCTATAATTTCTCTATGAGAGTTTAGTGATGTTGAGAGATCTAAAACTTCTATATTAAACTCATTATCTATAAATCCTATCTTTCCAATTTCTAAAATTTGATCGGCTAACTTTTTTATGTTAGGTTCACAATGAGGTAGTTGCAACATATCTATATTATGTGAAGTTTCTGTGACAACATTCTTCATATTAGGAGAAAAACTTGCTCCAGTAGCTAAAATAGTAGCCTCTGAAACAAGTGTATTTGCACTTCCCTTTCTACTAAGAGCTCCATCGATAAGGATGATATCAGCTCCTAACTCTAACATTTTATCTCTTACTTCTATTATTGCAGATCCATATGAAGGACCTCCTATATCTACATATCCATCACTTTTTGCTCTAACTATTATAACCTCACCAAGCGGTGTAAATAAACCTGTAGTATATAGAATTTCTCTAGTAATATCACATTTATTTAATAG
>JAGLEA010000137.1 GCA_023145315.1 Psychrilyobacter sp. | reverse complement strand
TCGTTGTCTTCACCATCACGTCCAATAGAAGTTAATCCTATAATTTTTCTTGAATTTAATTTCTTAAGAATATAATTTAATGTTGTAGTTTTACCAGAATTTTTTTCCATTCCAATAATTGAAATACTTTTAAAATTACATATTCTAGAGATTAACTCATTAGCTTTCATTTCTGATATGTCTATCTAATACTTTTGGTTCGATAGCAAGCTCTTCACCAGCTAATAATTTAGCAATTCCCATTTTTTTCTTTCCAGCTGTACAGTGCTTACACTCACATTTATCTTCATATGGTTTAGGCTCTGTATAAGTAGTGATTACACCTTCAAAGTTTCTAAGAACTACTCTAGAAGGACTTTGTGAGATAACATATTGAGGCATTACAGGAGTCTTTCCTCCTCCTCCAGGTGCGTCTACAACAAATGTAGGTACAGCGAATCCAGATGTGTGTCCTCTTAATCCTTCAATAATTTCAATACCTTTTGAAACTGGAGTTCTAAAGTGCTCTAATCCTACAGAAAGATCACATTGATAGATATAATAAGGTCTTACTCTCATAGCAACTAAATCATGTACTAAATCTTTCATTATATGAGTACAATCATTTACTCCTCTAAGTAATACAGATTGATTTCCTAAAGGAATTCCAGCGTTAGCCATTAACTCACAAGCACCTTTTGAAGCTGTAGTGATTTCATCAGAATGGTTGAAATGTGTATTTAACCAAATAGGATGATATTTCTTTAGCATTTCAGTTAATTCAGGTGTAATTCTTTGAGGTAAAACTACAGGAGTTCTAGAACCAATTCTAATAATTTCTACATGTGGAATTTCTCTTAATTTTTTGATTATATATTCTAATTTATCATCTGAGATTAATAATGCATCTCCACCAGATAATAAAACATCTCTAATTACAGGAGTTTTAGCGATATATTCAATAGCTAAGTCAATTTTATCCATTCCTACAGCGGCATCTGTTTGCCCAGCAAATCTTCTTCTTGTACAATGTCTACAATACATAGAACACATATCAGTAACTAATAATAAAACTCTATCTGGATATCTATGAGTTAATCCTGGAACCGGTGAATCCTCGTCTTCATGTAGAGGATCATCAAGATCAGCTTCTGCTTTATGAACTTCAGCAGCAGTAGGGATAGCTTGTTGTCTTACTGGACACTTAGGGTTTTCAGGATCAATAAGTGCTAAATAGTAAGGTGTAATTCCCATTCTTAGGATAGAGTTAGCAGTTTTTACTCCCTCTTCCTCTTCAGCTGTTAAGTTGATATATGTTTTTAGTTGCTCTAAAGTTTCAATTCTGTTTCTAACTTGCCATTTCCAATCATTCCAATCAGTATCACTTACATTTGGAAATAATTTTGCTTTTCTTACTTCATAGTTTAAATTCATCATAATTTGTTCCCCCTAATTACTTAATTTTTATTTTATACATATAATTTTTCAAATAACTCTCTAATAGTTTGTGATTCACGAATAATTCCAAGAGTTAGATCAGCATGTCCTTTTGCATAACCATTTCCTACGATCATTTGTACATCTTTTCCTACACCTTCAGCTCCTAATGCAGCTTTTGTAAATGAAGTTGCCATAGAGAAGAAGTATACTATTCCATCATCTTTTGTAATTAATATAGATGACATCTCAGTGTTAGCCACGTTTACATTGTTGATAACAACATCACAAACATCAGTTCCTGTAATAGCTTCTACTTTACTGTAGACATCTAAAGGTTTTGTAGCGTCTGCAATTATTACATGGTGAGCTAATCCTAAATCGATAATTTTTTGTGCATTTTCTTTACTATATTCGATTACGATTACTTTTCCAGAATCTCCTGCATTTTTCATAGCTTGGTAAGCACATAAAACACCAGATTTTCCACCTCCACCAATGATACATACAGTGTCGCCTTCTTTAACTAATCTTTCAACTTGAGCTGGAGCTCCAGCAACATCAAGAGCAGCTAATGCTAATTTTTCAGGAATATCGCTAGGTAAAACTGCATATAATCCAGTTTCAAATAATACAGCTTGTCCATCAATATCAACTTGATCGTTAGATAAGTTAATGTTTTTTATCTTTTCTATCTTTAATGGTGTTAAAGATAAAGATACTAGAGTTGCAATCTTATCTCCTACTTTTAAAGTTTTATCAGGAAAATCTTCTCCGATTTCTTTAATAGTTCCAATTAACATTCCACCAGAACCAGTTACAGGATTTTGCATCTTTCCTCTTTCTTCTACAATCTCATTGATCATATCTTCCATTTTTTGAGAATCTTTATTACATACATCTTTGATTTGTGTGAATGATGCAGAATCAATATTCAATGTCATAACATCTATTAAAAGTTCATTGTTTTTAATTTCCATAGTGTTATCAATCTTAATAGCAGCTTGGGGCATAGTACCTTTTGGTTCAAGAACTCTGTGAGTTCCAAATGGACATCCTTTTAACATGATATATATTCAACTCCTTTTTTTTCTTTAAATAATATTTGTTTTATAAAAATAGCATCTTGTAATAATGATTAATTACTTAATCCTAATATTTTTCTAGCCTCATCAGGTGTTGCAATCTCTCTTCCTAATTCTTTTGCAATCCTAACAGCTTTAGCAACTAATACTCCATTTGATTCTGCTAAAACACCTCTTTCTAAATAGATGTTGTCTTCAAATCCAACTCTAACATGTCCGCCACTAATAATAGCAGCAGCAGCTAATGAAAATTCAAATCGTCCTAATCCAGCAACAGAATATGTAGATCCAGCAGGTAAACTATCTCTCATGAATAAGAAATCACGAAGTTCTCCACCTATTCCACCATTAACTCCCATTACAAAACTAAAATGCATAGGTGACTGAATAAACCCTTTTTTATTTAATCTTACAGCCATCTCAATCATAGATTTATCAAAACACTCTAATTCAGGTTTAACACCTCTTTCTATCATTTTTGTTCCAAATTCTTTTATTGTATTTTCAGTATTAGTAAAGACTTCATCTCCACCAAAGTTTAGTGTTCCACAGTCTAAAGTTGCCATCTCAGGAGATAGTTCTGTCGGTTCTAATCTTTCAGAGTTAGTCATTCCTACAGCTCCTCCAGTAGAGGGTTGCACAATTACTCCAGGACATTTTTCCTTAATAGCGTCCATACAAATCTTAAATCTTTCCTTTGATTGTGTAGGTGTCCCGTCATCTTCTCTCACATGTAGATGGATGATACTAGCTCCTTCTACATAGGCACTATGAGCTTCTCTTACTATTTCATCTACAGTATATGGTATATTAGGGTTATGTTCCTTAGTAACCTCAGCACCACATATTGCAGCTGTGATAATTAATTTTTCCATCTGAATCCCACCTTTATATATATTTGATTAATTTCTTTGCTTGTCTTTAGGTGTAACACATGTTCCTGTAGCTCTACAAACAACTATTGGTTCGCTCAAAACTTCACAAGCCGAATCACTGATGTCAGGTCTAGGAACGATGACTTTTCTAGCTTCAAATACCATTCTTCTAGAAGTATTTCCAGTTTTTTCAATATAACCTACTGCTTCTATGAAATCTCCGGCATATACAGGTGCTAAAAACTCAACCATATCATAAGCTTTAAATAATCCCTCATCGCCATCTTGTATAATAAGTAACTCTGTTGCAACATCTCCAAATAATCCTAACATTCTAGCACCATCTACTAAGTTTCCACCATAGTGTGCATCATGTGTACTCATTCTTAATCTAATCATTGCTTCTTTCATAATTAATACCCCCAAAAAATATAAAAAAACACCTATCACTGGTATTTTTAGACATAGAATTACCGTGAACTAAGATAGCTCATCACAACAATGTTGTGACAGTCAAAGTAGATTCCCTACAGTGACCAAGATTGAAAAATCAATCTTTCGGCAATTAAGTCCTTTGCTTTTAGTGAATTTAAGTCCCCCCCAGGTCTTAAATTATAAAAGCTACCACAATAAATGCTCCTCTATTTAAATATATGTCATTAATGATTTTTAAATCACACTAACGACTTGTTATAACACATAATAACTCAAAACTACACAAAAGTCTACCTTTAATTTTTTTTTATGAAATTAATTTGGTGAGCGCATAAAACTTCTGTTAAAAAACTATGAAAAAATAAAAAAAGATTTTAATTTATGCTAAAATATGATTATAAAATTTTAAAAGAAGTACTCAATTTTTAGGTGGAAATATTATTTTCTCTAAAAATAGAAAAAATAAAAAGAGGTGAAGGATGCATAAAAAAATAATGATACAAGGAACAGGATCTGATGTTGGGAAAAGCTTAATCACAGGAGGATTATGTAGAATTTTTAACAAAGATGGACACACAGTTTCACCGTTTAAATCACAAAATATGGCTTTAAATTCATATGTTGATGAAGATGGGATGGAGATGGGAAGAGCTCAAGTTGTACAAGCAGAGATGGCAGGGATAGATCCAAAAGTATATATGCAGCCAGTTTTGTTGAAACCTGTTGCTGACAATATGTCACAATTAATTTTAGAGGGAAAAGCTGTTGAAAGTGTAGATGCACGAAAATATTATAAGAAAAAGACAGTATTAAAGGAAGTAGCTTTAAGAAATTATAAAATAATAGAAGAAAAATATGATATTTGTGTGCTAGAAGGAGCTGGGTCGTGTGCCGAGATAAACCTTAGAGAATACGATATTGTAAATATGGGGATGGCAGAGATGATAGATAGTCCTGTTATTCTAGTAGCTGATGTTGAGAAAGGAGGAGTATTTGCTCAAATATATGGATCGATTATGTTATTAAATCAAGAAGATAGAGATCGTATAAAGGGAGTAATAATTAATAAATTCCGTGGTGATGTAACCTTATTAGAGCCAGGTGTAAAGATGATAGAAGATATTTTAGAAAAGGAAGGGGTAGATATCCCTATATTAGGAGTCGTGCCATATACAAAATTAAATATTGAAGAGGAAGATTCGTTATCGAATAGATTTAAAATGACAGCTCCTAAAAATGATATAAATATTAGTATAATAAAGTTGCCACATATGTCAAATCATACAGATTTTGATGCATTTGAATACTACGACGATGTAGCGATAAACTATATTAGTGATGTAAAAAAACTAGGTAATGAAGATATCATAATAATTCCAGGAAGTAAACATACTTTAGGAGATTTAAAATATTTAAATGAAAACGGCTTCTCAAAAAAAATAAAAGAACTATCGGAAAAAGGAATAGTAGTATTTGGAATATGTGGTGGATTACAAATACTAGGAAAAAAAGTAGAGGACATGAATCTATATGAGAGTCATCTATCTAGTGAGGTAGGGATAGGAGCTTTAGATATAAAAACAACTATGGGTAAGGAAAAAAAGACGATACAGGTAACAAAAAAAATATATAACAGTAAAGAAAATATATATTTAAAGGGAATGGATGGAATAGAAATTTCAGGGTATGAGATCCATCAAGGAGTAACAACTGTAAATGAAGAGGAATTCATAGAGGGAATAGAGAGTATAGGAGTATACAGGGAAAATATTATTGCAACTTATATCCATGGAATTTTTGATAATGGTATCTTTACAAGAACTTTTTTAAATAACATTAGAATTGAAAAAGGACTTCCAGTTATTGAAAAAATTATAGACTATAAAAAAGAAAAAAACAGTGAATTTGATAGATGGGAAAATCTATTGAGGGAAAACTTAGATATTAAAAAAATATATGAGATTCTAAATGATTAGAATCCAGGTTAAAAATATTATTAAGTAGTGCATATAAGTTAAAACTAAGGTATACTATATATAATAAAAAAAGTTTTTTAAATGGAGGCAAAATATGAGAGTAATTATTACAGAAAAAAATATAGGTGACTGGGCTGCATGTTATGTTGCAGAAAAGATATTAGCCGCTAAACCAACAGCAGAAAAACCATATGTTTTAGGCTTACCAACTGGTTCAACACCACTTGGAATGTATAAAAGACTAATTCAATTTTATAAAGATGGAATTTTAGATTTTACAAACATTGTTTCATTTAATATGGATGAATATGTAGGATTAGAAAAGACACATCCTCAAAGTTATCATCACTTTATGCATGAAAACTTCTTTAATCACATAAATATGAAACCAGAAAATATTAATATATTAGATGGAATGGTTACAGATTATAAAGCTGAATGTCAAAGATTTGAAGATAAGATGAAAGCTATTGGTGGAGTAGATCTATTTTTAGGTGGAATAGGACCTGATGGGCATATTGCATTTAATGAACCTGGATCATCACTTTCTTCTAGAACTAGAGATAAAGAACTAACAGCTGATACAATTATAGCTAACTCTAGATTCTTTGATGGAGATGTGAATAAAGTTCCTAAATTGTCATTGACAGTAGGAGTAGGTACTATACTTGATGCAAAAGAAGTTTTAATAATGGTAAATGGACATCATAAAGCAAGAGCTCTAAGACAAGCTGTAGAAGAAGGAATTAACCATATGTGGACAATTTCTGCTTTACAAATGCATGAAAAAGGTATTATAGTTTCTGACGAAGAAGCAACAGTAGAATTAAAAGTTGGAACTTATAGATATTTTAAAGATATCGAAGGTGCAAATTTAGATTCTGAGAAGTTAATAAAGGAATTATATAAAAAAGCAAGAAAATAGTAAAACAACCTTTTGGCATAGATCTACACAGAGAATTTGAGCAACACAGAGAAATTATCTCGGTGAATCTTCCTAATACTCTGTAGTTCTATGCTATTTTTATTATAAATATTAATGAAGGAGTAAAAAAATGTATGCAATAATAAATGGTAGAATATTCACAGGTGAAAAAACTATATTTAATAGAGCTGTAGTTATAGAAGGTAAAAAAATAAAAAAAATTTTAAAAATAGAAGAATTAGATGTGAAATATCCAAATATAGAAAAGAAAGATATAAAAGGGAATTTAGTAGCACCAGCATATATCGATCTACAACTAAATGGTTGTGGAGGAGTACTTGTAAATGATGATGTTTCTGCTAAGACTTTTGGAATAATGAATGAAACAAATATTAAGTATGGATGTACACTATTCACTCCTACACTTATTACTTGTCCAGATGAGAAAATTGAGAATGCACTAAAGGTAATGGACGAGATAGAAGATTTGGAGAGTTTAGGAGTTTTAGGACTTCATATAGAGGGACCATATATTTCTTTAGAAAAGAAAGGAACTCATAGAGAAGACTACATTAGAGTACTATCAGATGAATTAATAGAAAAAATAGCAAAATCAAAAACCACGATCATGACTATAGCACCAGAAAATGCAAAACCTGAACATATCAAAACATTAGTAGCAGGTGGAGTAAGAGTAGCAATGGGACATACCAATGCTACCTATGAAAAAGTTATGGAGATGAAACCTTATGGATTTACTATGGTTACTCATCTTTATAATGGGATGAGTTCTTTTACACATAGAGAGCCTGGAGTTATGGGAGCAGTACTTGATTCTTCTGATATCAAAGGTGGAATAATAGTTGATGGGCATCATTGTCACTATGGTGCAGTTAGAATTGCAAAAAAAGCTTTAGGAGAAAACCTATATCTTGTTACAGATGCAGCATCACCAGCAGGAACAGATATGCCTGAATTTATGTTTGAAGGAAAGAGATGTACCCATAAAGATGGACAACTTAGAAATGAAGCTGGAGATCTAGCTGGATCTGTATTAACAATGGATCAAGGGGTTAGAAATTTAGTAGAACATGTAGGAGTAACTTTGGAAGAAGCACTAAAAATGGCTTCATTATACCCTGCAAAAGCTATAAATATTGATGATAAATATGGAAGAATAAAGAGTGGACATTTTGCAGATTTAGTAGTTTTAGATGAAAAATTAGAGCTAGTAGATGTAATAGTAAAAGGTATAAGTAGAAGATAGTATAGAAAAAGATAGTATAAAAGGAGTGATTTAAATGGTTAAGATAACTTTACCAAGTGGGGATATTAGAGAGTTTGATAGTCCTGTAAATATGTTTCAAATTGCAAAAAGTATAAGTAATTCACTAGCGAAAAATGCAGTAGCTGCTAAAGTAGATGGGAAATTAGTAGATATGACAACATCATTAGTAGAAGATGCTAAAATAGAACTTATAATGCCAAATAGTGAAGAGGGAATAGAAATCATAAGACATTCAACAGCTCATCTTATGGCTCAAGCTGTAGTTAGACTTTTTCCTGAAACAAAAGTAGCAATAGGACCATCAATAGAACATGGTTTTTACTATGACTTTGATCCAAAAGAGCAATTCACAGAGGAAGATCTAGTTAGTATTCAAGCAGAAATGAAAAAATTAGTAAAAGAAGATATTAAAATTACAAAGGAAAATATATCTAAAGAAGATGCT
The DNA here is from genome assembly GCA_023145315.1 of Psychrilyobacter sp. Lineage (GTDB taxonomy): Bacteria > Fusobacteriota > Fusobacteriia > Fusobacteriales > Fusobacteriaceae > Psychrilyobacter. The sequence goes on along the minus strand of JAGLEA010000137.1, from coordinate 2,177 downwards.
ATAGAAAAATTTAAAGAAGCAGGAGAGGAGTATAAAGTAGAAATAATTACAGATATAGCTCAAGGTGCTCTTACACTTTATTCTCAAGGAGAATTTACAGATCTATGCTTAGGACCTCATGTCCCTTCTACTAGATACCTAAAGTCATTTAAATTAATGTCGGTAGCTGGAGCATATTGGAGAGGAGATTCTTCTAATAAGATGTTACAAAGAATATATGGTATAGCATTTGATTCTGATAAAGCATTAAAACTACACCTTAAATTTTTAGAAGAAGCTGAAAAAAGAGATCATAGAAGACTAGGTAAAGACTTAGACCTATTCTTTATGAGTGAGTATGGTCCAGGATTCCCATTCTGGTTACCAAAGGGAATGGAGCTTAGAAATGTACTAGAAAACTTATGGAAAGACGAGCATAAAAAGGCTGGATATCAAGAAGTTAAAACACCTATTATGTTAAATAAAGGTTTATGGGAAACTTCTGGTCATTGGTTTAACTATAAGGAAAACATGTATCTATCAGAAGTAGATAAGCATGAATTTGCTATAAAACCTATGAACTGTCCAGGTGGAATCTTAGTTTATAAGAATGGGTTACACTCATATAAAGATTTTCCAATAAGAATGGGTGAATTAGGAATTGTTCATAGACACGAATTTTCTGGTGCGTTACATGGATTATTTAGAGTAAGAAACTTTACTCAAGATGATGCACATATATTTATGACACCAAATCAAATAGAAGAAGAAATTATAGGAGTTATCAACTTAATAGATAAATTTTACAACAAATTATTTGGTTTTGAATACCATATTGAATTATCTACTAAACCAGAAAAAGCCATTGGTTCTGATGAAATTTGGGATAAAGCAGAGTTAGCATTAGAAGGTGCTATGAAGAAAATAGGATTAGATTATAAATTGAATCCAGGTGATGGAGCATTTTATGGTCCTAAATTAGACTTTAAAATTAAAGATTGCTTAGGAAGAGAATGGCAATGTGGAACAATCCAACTTGACTTTAACCTTCCAGAAAGATTTGATATGACATATGTAGGTGAAGATGGAGAAAAGCATAGACCTGTAATGGTTCATAGAGTTGTATATGGTTCTGTAGAAAGATTCATTGGTATATTAATAGAGCATTTTGCTGGTGCTTTCCCATTATGGTTAGCTCCTACTCAAGTGAAACTACTTACTCTAAATGATGATGTTATTCCATATGCTAAGGAAATAATGGATAGATTGATGGAAGTTGGAATCAGAGCTGAGCTAGATGATAGAGCAGAAAAAATTGGATATAAAATAAGAGAAGCAAATGGAAAATATAAAATTCCAGTGCAACTTATTTTAGGTAACTCTGAAGCAGAATCTAAAGAAGTTAATGTTAGAAGATTTGGATCAAAAGATCAAGAAACTATGAAGTTAGAGGAATTTATCTCTAGTATAGTAGAAGAAGCTAAAATTAAATTTGATCAATAAGATAACAACAAATAAAAATTGAAGAAATCAAAAAAACCTACTTAAATATTAGAAGAGATTCTTTTACTTAAGTAGGTTTTTTAACTATAAGCTTGAATTTTAAATAACACTCTAAAAAACTTAAGTAAACTTTTCACAAAAGTATTGTTTTATTTTGTACTTCGTGATACCCTAACTAGGTAGAGGAAATTAATGTGTTGTTTCAAACGATTATGAATATATTAGTTACATTTTTTTAACCTCTAAAAATAAAAAATTCACATTTTAAATGTGGTATATTTAATATAAGAGAAAATAATTTAATAAACTCAGGAGGAAACAAATGAAAAAACAATTATCTGCAACAATGAAATTAGCTATGTTAGGAGCTTTACTTTCAACAACAGCATTCGCAACTAACGGAATGTTAACAACTGCAAGATCAGCAAGATCAGCAGGAATGGGTGGAACATCTATCGCAGTAACTGGTGAAACAGCTTCAGCAGTAGAAACTAACCCAGCAAATATTGCATTTGCTACTAGATCTTCATTCTCGTTAGAGTTAGGAGTAATGTCGCCTTCAGTAAATGGAAAGGATATGAAAATGGCAGGAGGAAAATCTCATGATGCAAATTCATCATTATTTCCAATTCCATCATTCTCATATACACATGTTACCCCTGGTTCAGACTGGACATTTGGTATAGGAGCATTAG
>JAGLEA010000136.1 GCA_023145315.1 Psychrilyobacter sp. | reverse complement strand
CAGTTAGAGTGTCATTATAAATTTTAGCTTCAAATTCATCTGACCCCCTTCTCTTACTAAGGATTAATGAACCTATAGTAATTATAATCATAACTCCTAATCCATAAACACCTAATGCTGTCCATGAATAACCTTCATATGGAGCAACAATTTCATTTTTAATTTTTAAAACTAGTATGATAACTAAGATTATAGATGTTCCTTTGATTGCATAGATCCACCATTTCCCAACAGCGAAATCAGATAATTCATTAACATATGATCTAACACTCTCTAAGTTAAATAACCAACCAATCACAACTAATTCTAAAATTCCTGCTATAACAATACCGTATTGGTTTGTAGCATAATCAACGATATCAAGGATATATAATCCACCATCAGTAGCTACTAATAATGATAATATTCCAGATGTGATAGCAAATCTATTAAGTGCTTGAGTTCTTGTTAATTTAAATTTATCTGCGATAGCGGCAACCACAGCTTCCATGATAGACATTGAAGAAGATAAACCTGCAAATATTAGTGTGATAAAGAATACTCCACCGATTAATCCATTCATACCAGGTAATTGATTTATTGCTTCTGGGAATACAATAAACGCAAGTCCAACACCAGCAGTTGAAACTTCTGCAACACTAACACCTTGTGTATGTGCCATAAATCCTAAGATAGAGAAAACTCCGATTCCAGAGATTAAACTGAAACTACAGTTACCTAATCCAGTCATAAATGCGTTGTTAACTATATCAGATTTCTTTGGTAAGTAACTAGCGTAAGCATACATAATAGCGAAACAAATACTTAATGAGAAGAAAATTTGTCCATATGCAGCTAACCACACACTAGGATCTGTTAACTTTGAGAAATCTGGGCTAAAGAAGTAATCTAGTCCATCCATAGCTCCTGGTAAAGTAACTCCTCTAACTACAATAACTAGTAGTGCTACAATTAATAGTGGCATGAAAATTTTATTAGCTTTTTCTAAACCATTTTTAACACCCATTCTAAGTACACTATAGTTGATTCCCCATACAAGTAGTAATGGTACTGCTACTTTAAGGTTTAATCCACCTAAGTTTAATGGATTATCTGTAAGTTGTAAGTAGTTACCAAATAAGAATCCTTTTGTATCTGTTCCCCATGCTCCTGTGAAAGCAAAGAATAAATAACTAAATGACCATGCAATGATTACTACATAATAAGTTGTAATAAAGAATGCGATTAATGTTTGAAACCATCCAATAGCTTCATACTTTCTGTTTAATTTGGCAAAAACTCCAGGAGCACTAGATCTGATCTTGTGTCCCATTGCAAATTCTAATATTAATAATGGAATACCTGCTGTAAATAATGCAACTAAGTAAGGAATTAAAAATGCTCCTCCACCGTTACTTGCTGCTACATATGGGAATCTCCAAATGTTTCCTAAACCTATAGCAGAACCAATTGCTGCTAAAATAAATCCTGAACGCGAACCCCATTGTCCTCTGTCTTCTGCTTTACTCATTATTATTCACCCCTTAATTTATATGTAGTATAATTACCTACAAAACTGTTAGTATATTATATACTAATATTTTAATATGTCAATACTAAAATATCTCCTTTTATTAGAAATTCATATGAAGTATATAATAGATATTAGAAGTATACGACATATTGAAGTAAAGTCAATAGTGAATTGAATAGTTCTATTATTCACAAAATAGCTAAATCAAAAAGGCTAAAACTATCAAAATTCCGAGTGTTTTCAGGTTTTTGTCTTGTAATATACAATGTTTTATGATATACTGAGGAGTAAAATAAAATATATTAAGGAGGGGGAGAGCTTGTAGGAGTTCTCTCCCTAATTTTTTAGAAGAGAGGTGAAAGATGGCAAAAATAGAAAATACAGTTTTACTGAAAAAAGTAGAAGGGTTGTTAGATCCACTACTAGGACCAATGGAATTAGAATTAGTTGATATTGAGTATGTTCAAGATGGTGCATATTGGTTTTTGAGAGTATTCCTTGAAAAAATAGGTGGACAGATTACCTTGGATGAATGTGCAAAAGTAAGTAATGAAATCTCAGAAGATATAGACAAGATGATAACAGATAAATTCTTTTTAGAAATTTCTTCTCCTGGTTTAGAAAGACCATTAAAAAAAGAAAAAGATTTTGAAAGATTTGTAGGTAAAAAAATCAAAGTTATATTGAAACATAAACTTGATGATTCAAGAAACTGGACTGGCGAATTAGAAAAATATGAAGATTCAATTATTTACCTAGTGGTTGATGAAAAGACTTTAGAAATCCCTTTTGTGGAAGTGAAAAAAGCAAATATAGTTTTTGAATTTTAAAAATAATATATAGATTTACATAGGAGGTCAGAAGTGACGAAAAAAGATTTTAAAATTTTCTTAGAAGCTCTAGAAGAGTTAGAAAAAGAGAAAGGAATTAGTAAAGAGGAACTAATAGAAACAATAGAACAGGCAATTTTAGCAGCATATAAGAAAAATTATGGTGAATACGATAACTTATCTGTGAGAATAGATGAGAAAAAAGCCAAGATAGTAATTTCAGTTCCTAAAACTGTAGTTGAAAATGTAGAAGATGATGAGTTAGAAATCGAATTGTCTGAAGCACAAATGATTCCAGGAAAGAAAAGATCAAAAATTGGTGATGTTGTAGAAATAGAAGAAAATTGTGAAGAATTTAAAAGAAATGCTATACAAAATGGAAAGCAAATAGTTATCCAAAAAGTAAGAGAAGCAGAGAGACAACATCTTTATGATAACTTCAAATCTAATGAACACCAAATGTTAAATGGGATAATTAGAAGAATTGACGATAGAAAAAATATCCATGTTGAATTTGATATGAAAGAAGCTGTCCTTACTATACAAGAGCAATCACCTGCAGATCTTTATAGAATAGGAGATAGACTAAAAGTTTATGTTTCTGAAGTTGAGAAGACGAATAAATATCCTAAGATTATAATTTCTAGAAAACATGATGATTTTTTAAGAAGATTATTTGAATTAGAAGTTCCTGAAATAGAAGATGGAATTGTAGTACTTAAATCAGTAGTAAGAGAAGCTGGATCAAGAGCAAAAGTAGCGGTATTTTCAGAAAACACTGATATCGATACTGTAGGAGCTTGTATTGGGCAAAAAGGTTTAAGAATTAAAAATATAGTAACAGAGCTAAATGGTGAAAAAATAGACATCATAGAGTGGAAAGAAGATAAAAAAGAATTTGTTAAAGCAGCACTTAGTCCAGCAAAAGTAGAGTCAGTGGAAATTTTAGATGATGAAGAAACAGCAAGAGTTATCGTTCAAAAAGATCAACTTTCACTAGCTATCGGTAAAGCAGGTCAAAATGCAAGATTAGCAGCAAAATTAACAGGGATGAGAGTAGATATAAAAACTCTTGAAGATCTAGAAGCAGCAGAAAATGAGTAAGACTCCTACTAGAACATGCCTTGTGTGTAGAGAACAAAAAGATAAATCTGAATTATTTAGAATAGCCGAAGTAGATGGTGAAAATGTATTTGATCCTACTCAAACAGTACAAGCTAGAGGAACTTATGTATGTAAGACTCATGAGTGTATTAAGAGGTTAGCAAAAAATAAGAAAGTTAAATTATCTAATGAAGACCTATATAAAATGGCAATAACGGTAAAAAAAGCTCAAAGAGATTATTTGAGTTTATTGAAAACTATGAAGCGTTCTGAATTTTTAAGTTTTGGAATAAACATGGTAAATGATGATGTGAAAAAAATACATTTTTTAATAATAGCAGAAGATATTAGCGAAAAAAATGATAAGAGAATAATGAGATTAGCACGTGAACACGATATTAAATATATTCATTATGGATCAAAGGTTCAGCTAGGTGGGATTTTTGATAAACCGGAAGTTAACTTAATCGGTATAAAGAGTAAAAAGGTGGCTCGTGGTATGACAGAATAGATACTGGAGGTATAAATGAGAGTACATGAAATAGCAAAGAAATATGAAAAAACAAGTAAGGAATTCTTAGAGATATTAAGTGAATTAGGTATAGAGGGAAAGAAAAGTGTTTCTGGTTTAAATGAAGACGAAATGGTAAAAGTAGAAAACTTCTTTAATCCAAAAGAGGAATCTACAGAAGAGAAAAAAGATAAGAAAAAGAAAAAAAAGAAAGGAACTAAAGTAAAAGAGAAAAAAGAGAAAGTTGTAAAAGAGAAAAAAGAAAAGAAGAAAAAAGGTAAAAGAAACGAGTTTACTATGAACTCTACTGAAGAACTTGAAGATGAAGTTGTAGAAGAAGATGGAGTTAAAATGATAAAAATCAGAGGAGAAATTACACTAGGTAACTTCGCTGAAAAATTAGGAGTTAATGTTTCTGAAATAATCAAAAAGTTATTTTTAAAGGGACAAATGCTTACTATTAATAGTGTTATTGATATGGAATTAGCAGAAGAATTAGCTGATGACTATGATGCTATGGTTGAGCAAGAAGAGATTGAAGAGATGGCTTTTGGAGAAAAATTCAACTTAGAAATAGAAGATAAGGAAAAAGATTTAGTGGAGAGAGCTCCTATTATCACTATCATGGGACATGTAGACCATGGAAAAACTTCATTACTAGATGCTATAAGAGAAGCTAATGTAGCAGATGGAGAAGCAGGTGGAATAACACAAAAAATCGGTGCTTATCAAATCGAAAAAAACGGAAAATTAATATCTTTCGTAGATACTCCAGGACATGAGGCTTTTACAGAAATGAGAGCTCGTGGAGCACAAGTAACAGATATAGCAATCTTAGTAGTAGCAGCAGATGACGGTGTAATGCCACAAACTGTAGAAGCAGTAGCACATGCTAAATCAGCTAATGTACCTATTATTATTGCAGTAAATAAGATTGATAAAGATGGAGCAGATTCAGCTAGAGTAAAAAATGAATTAATGGAACATGGTTTAGTACCTGTAGAATGGGGTGGAGATGTAGAATTTGTAGAAATTTCTGCTAAATTCGGAACAAACTTAGAAGGTATTTTAGATACTATTTTAATAACAGCTGAGATGTTAGAATTAAAAGGTAACCCTAAAAAGAGAGCTAAAGGTGTAGTAATGGAATCAAGACTTGATCCAAAAGTAGGACCAGTTGCTGACCTATTAGTACAAGAGGGTAGCTTAAAGATAGGAGATATCATTGTAGCTGGAGAAGCTTATGGTAAAGTAAGAGCTCTAGTAAATGATAAAGGTGAAAAAATACTAAATGCGACACTTTCTCAACCGGCAGAAGTTATAGGATTTAACACAGTCCCTGAAGCTGGAGATGTAATGTATGTAGTTCAAAATGAACAACATGCTAGAAGAATCGTAGAAGAAGTAGAAAAAAATAGAAAACTAAATAACCAAAACAAGAAAAAGCATATCTCTTTAGAAGTTTTATCACAACATATGGATGAGATTAATTTAAAAGAGCTTAACTTAATAATAAGAGCTGACTCAAAAGGTTCGGTACAAGCATTAAAGGAATCTTTAAACAAGTTATCAACTTCAGAAGTAGCTGTAAACATTATTCAAGCTACATCAGGAGCAATATCTGAGAGTGATATTAGATTAGCAGAAGCTTCTAACGCCATCATCTTAGGATTCAATGTTAGACCAACTACAAAAGCTATGAGAAATGCAGATAAAGCTGGAGTAGAGATTAGAACTTCATCTATCATCTACCAAATCGTAGAAGATATAGAAAAAGCTTTATCAGGAATGTTAGATCCTGAATATAAAGAAGTTTATTTAGGAAGAATTGAAATCAAGAAAATATTTAAAGTATCTAAAATCGGAAATATAGCTGGTTGTTATGTAGAAGATGGAAAAGTATATGCAGATTCAAAAATCAGAATACTTAGAAACAGTGTAGTAGTATATGATGGAGAATTAGCATCATTAAAGAGATATCAAGATGATGCAAAGGAAGTTATCGTAGGTCAAGAGTGTGGATTAAATATCAAAAACTTTAATGATATTAAAGAGGGCGATATTGTAGAGGCATATAAGATCGATGAAATCCAAAGAACACTAAAAGATGTGAAATAATATGAGAAAACAAAGATTACTAGGTATTGAAAAACAAATGACAAGAATAATCTCAAATGCTTTATTTATGGAAGTGAAAAACCCTAAGATCCAAGGAATGGTATCTGTTACTAAAATAGATGTAACAGAAGATTCTAGATATGCTGATGTTTTCTTTAGCGTGTTATCAATAGGAGATAATCCCGTTGATGAAGTAATGGTATTAGAAGGATTAAATGAAGTAAGAAAGTTTTTGAGAAAGAGAGTAGCAGAGGAAACAACTCTAAGATATACACCTGAAATTAGAGTACATTTAGACAATACAGTAGCCCGTGCAATAAAAATTTCAAACTTAATTGATAAAGTAAGCAATTAGGGGGAATAGTTATGTATTGGGATTATAGTAATTATGATGAATCCCAGGTAGAAAGAATAATTTCTAAACATAATCTATCAGTAGAAGTTACTAAACTTCTACTCTCTCGAGAGATAGAGGAAGAAGATGTAGATAAATTTTTAAATTCTAATTTAAATGATTTAGAAGATCCTTTTGATTTTGAAAGGATGGATGAAGTAGTTGAAAAGATAATCAGAGCAAGAAAAAATCATGCAAAAGTTTTCATATTTGGAGACTACGATGTAGATGGGATCACAGCTTCTGTTTATCTTACTATTGCACTAAGATCAATAGGAATAGAAACGTCTTATTATATTCCTAATCGAATGGATGAAGGATATGGTTTAAATAGACAAGCTATAGATTATGTTAATGAAAGAAATGGAAAAGTTATTATTACTGTAGATACAGGTATCAATTCTATAGAGGATGTAGAATATGCAGTTTCTTTAGGTATTGAAGTAATAATTACTGATCATCATAAAATAATAAAAGATGAAAAAAATAAGCTATTAATAATAAATCCTAAACTTAGTAAAGCTTATAAGTTCAAATATCTGTCAGGAGTAGGGGTTGCTTTTAAAGTTGCTTGTGCAGTATATAAAGAATTAGGAGAAGATTTTAAAACTTTATATGACTATTTAGATATTGTGATGATAGGAACTATTGCAGATGTTATGCCATTAAATAGTGAAAATAGAATCATTGTAAAAAAAGGACTAGACTCCCTGAAAAACACTAAGGTTAAAGGTATAAAAGTACTTTTAAACTATCTGAAACTATCTCCTAAAGAGATCAGTACTACAGATATTAGTTTTTTTATCTCACCTATGCTAAATGCTTTGGGGAGAATAGGACGTTCTAGAACTGGTGCTGAATTCTTCTTAGAAGATGACGAAGTAAAGTTACACTCTATAATAGAGGATATGAAAAAATCTAATAATAAGAGAAGATTATATGAAAAGAAAATATTTGATGATATAGTTCAACAAGTAGAGCTAATGGATGATTTTAAATATCTATTCTTAAAGTCTGAGGAATGGCATCATGGTGTAATTGGTGTAGTAGCGAGTAGATTAGCAGTTAAATATAATGTACCTGTGATCTTAATATCATTACATAATAATCTCGGGAAAGCTTCTTGTAGAAGTGTTTCAGGAATAAATATATTTGATATTTTAAACAAAAACTCTGATAAACTAGTTCGATTTGGTGGACATGACTATGCAGCTGGATTTATAGTAGAAGAAGAGAATATAGAAAGTGTGGAAAAAGTCATAGCTAAAGGTATTGGAGAATCTCAAAAAGAATCAAAAAAAGGGATACTAAAGATAGATTATAATTATCCTTTAGAGATGGTAGATGAGAATTTCATAACTGAACTAGCTAAGGTAGCTCCTTATGGTGTTGCTAATCGACACCCTTTATTTACAGATAAAAATTTAAAATTTGTTAGAGTGAAAAGGTTTGGTGTAGAGGATAAGCACTTTAAAACTTTCATAGAAAAAAATGGTAAAATATATTCTGCAGTAGGATTTAATTTGGCATATAAAATAGCTGAAAATGATTATGAAGAAAAAACATATGAAATTGCCTATTACCCAGAAAAAATTTGCTATAATAATATTGAAACAATACAAATAAAAATAAAAGATGTAAAAGTAAATGATTAATTAGTGCTATAAGCACATTAAATATACTAATAATAAAAACAGGGAGGAACAAGAAACATGAATTATGAAATCAAGAAATTAGAAAACTCAGTAGTAGAAATCACTTTAAAAGTAGAAGGTACAGCAGTATTAGAAGCAAAAAAAGTTGTTGTAACTAAAGTAGCTAAAGATGCTGCAATTCCAGGATTTAGAAAAGGTCATGCACCTGCTTCTGCAATCGAATCTCACTATGAAGGTGTTATTAAAGAAGAATTAACTGATGCTATGTTAAAAGAAAACTATGAAGCAATCATTAAAGATGGAAAAATCAATCCTGTAGATTACATCAGAACAACAGATGTTAAATTAGATGGAGATAAATTTGAAATGACATTTAATGTAGATGTATTCCCTGAAATTACTTTAGGAGAATATAAAGGGTTAGAAGCTACAAAAGAAAGTTTTGAAATGAATGAAGAAGTATTAAATAAAGAAGTAGAAATGATGGTAGCAGCAAAATCTTCATTAGAAGATGCAGCAGAAGGACACAAAGCAGAGTTAGGAGATACTGTTGACTTAGCATTTGAAGGATTTGTTGATGGAGAAGCTTTCGATGGTGGAAAATCTGAATCACATATGTTAAAGTTAGGAACTAAATCTTTCATAGATACTTTTGAAGATCAATTAGTAGGATATGAAAAAGATCAAGAGGGAGATATCGTAGTAAATTTCCCAACTGAATATAATGCAGAAAACTTAGCAGGAAAAGAAGCTACATTTAAAGTTAAAATTAACGGAATTAAAGTAACAAAAACTCCTGAATTAACTGAAGAATTTGCTAAAGAAGAAGGATTTGAATCTGTAGAAGATCTTAGAACTAAAAAAACAGAAGAGATTAAAACTAGAGAAGAGAATAGAGTATTAGGAGATTACAGACAAGCATTACTTAATCAAGTATTAGCTAACACTGAGATGACTTTACCGTTATCTATGATAGCTAGAGAGATTAAAGGAAGAATCGCTGAAATGGAAAATCAATTAAAATCTCAAGGTATGAACTTAGAGATGTACTTACAAATGTCAGGTTCTACAGTAGAGCAATTAAATGAGCAAGTAAAGCCAATGGCAGAAGAAAAAATCAAATTAGATCTTATATTAGATGAGATTGCTAAAGCAGAAGATATCAAATTATCTACTGAAGAATTAGATGCTAAATTAGTAGACGTTGCAGCTATCTACAAGATGGATGTAGCTAAGTTAAAAGAGGAGTTAACTAAGGCAAATAACTTAGAAAACTTCATGACTAACTTAACTGTAGATGCTACTATGGAAAAAACTGTAATGTTTATCCAAGAACAAGCTAAGTAATAATAATAAATAGAAAAGGTGTTTTTTCACCTTTTCTATTTCTATTTTTATTTTACAAGTTATTAATCTTTTTTAATATCTTATATGATAAAAATATTAAATTTGGAGGTAAAAATTATGTATAATCCAACAGTTATTGAAAATGATGGAAAAGGTGAAAGAGCTTATGACATCTATTCTAGATTATTAAAAGATAGAATTATTTTTTTAGGAACAGAGATAAACGATCTGGTGGCTAACTCAATAGTAGCACAATTATTATTTTTAGAAGCAGATGCACCAGAAAAAGATATAATTATGTATATCAATAGCCCAGGTGGTGTAATAACTTCTGGAATGGCAATATATGACACTATGAAATATATAAAGCCAGATGTACAAACGATATGTATAGGACAAGCTGCATCGATGGGAGCACTACTACTAACAGCTGGGGCAAAAGGTAAAAGATTTGCACTACCAAATGCTAGAGTAATGATTCATCAACCATTAGGAGGAGCTCAAGGTCAAGCTACGGATATTCAAATCCAAGCGAAAGAGATCCAAAGAATGAAAGATCTAACTTCTAAAATAATAGCAGAAAC
>JAGLEA010000135.1 GCA_023145315.1 Psychrilyobacter sp. | reverse complement strand
TATCTATATAATGGAGAAGAGTTAGTATTAGGTCCATTCCAGGGATTAACTGCTACTACTAGAATAAAGTTAGGTTCAGGTGTATGTGGGACTGCTGCAATAAAAAGAGAAACACAGGTTGTTCCTGATGTTCACCTATTCCCTGGGCATATAGCTTGTGATTTAGCTTCTAATTCTGAAATTGTGATTCCTATGATAAAAAATGAAAAATTAATTGGTGTTCTAGACATTGATAGTCCCGAATTAAATAGATTCAGTGAAGAAGATAGGCTTGGTTTAGAAAAATTAATTACTTTATTACTAGAAAATAGCCATATATAAGATAATTTGTGAGGTAGATATGAAATATTATAATTTTGGAGATATTGTTGAAAAAGGTAGTTATGAGTGTGTATTATGTGGATTAGTTTTAGAGTTAGAAAGTGGCGAGGAAATAGATCTTTGTCCTGTATGCTCTGGTGCTAAATATGTTAATCTAGAGAAATAACTATAATAAAAAATCGAGGTGTTTTATGAAAGATTTCTTATCAAAGATATATAAACTTAGAAAAGAAAAAAAATTAGAAGAAGCATTAGAAGTTTCAAAAGAATATCTATTACAATTTGGAACAGCAGATTCTTATTATCAATGTGCATGGTCACACGATACACTAGGTCTTGAAAAAGAAGCTATTCCATATTACGAGAAAGCTATTGAATTAGGACTAGCAAAAGAAGATTTAAAAGGAGCAATCTTAGGGTTAGGAAGTACATACAGATGTCTTGGAGAATATAAAAAATCTGAAAATTTGTTTTTAAGAGGTATTGATGAATTTAATACAAATGAATTTAGAGTTTTTTATGCTATGACTCTGTACAATCTAAAGAAGTTTGATCAAGCTAGTGAAATAATGCTTAAAATAATAGCTACAACCTCTAAAGATAAAGATATACTAGAATATGATAAGGCTATTTTATTTTACTCTGATAAATTAGAAGAAAAATTTTAAATTTTCTATACTACTATTTTAGAACAAAAAAATAACTATTGACACAATTTTTATTTTTTGATATCCTTATATAAAGATTTTAGGAGGTGCAAAATTGAAAAAAATTAAATTATTTATTCCAATAGCTAATTTAATAGTACTTTTTAATTTTAAATCTTCGTTATTTTTAGAAGATGTTCCCTATGTTATTTTTGGAACATTATCTTCATTTTTAAATTTTAATAATAAATTTATTTTAAAGAATAATTACTAATTTATTTAGTTTTTATTCTTTTTTTTTAGCAAATTTATAAACATCTAGGAGGAGTTATGAAAGCAAAATTAATACTAGAAAATGGGATGGTATTTGAAGGTAAAGCCTTTGGATATACAGAAGAAGCAGTAGGAGAATTAGTATTTAATACTTCTATGACAGGATATCAAGAAGTTCTTACAGACCCATCATACTATGGACAAATAGTCGTTATGACATACCCAATGATTGGAAATTATGGGCTTAATTTAGATGATTTAGAGAGTAGTAGTGCAAAAGTGAGAGGTTTTGTCATAAAAGAGCCTGCAAAACTTCCTAATAATTTTAGATGTGAAATGACACTAGATGGATATTTAAAACAACATAAAATCATGGGATTCAAAGGAATAGATACAAGGCACCTTACAAAAGTTATTAGAGATAACGGTTCTATGAAAGCTATCATAACTATAGATGAATTAAAACAAAAAGAGATAAAAACAAAATTAAATAATTTTTCAAATAAAGAGGCTGTTAGCATAGTAAGTACAAAAGAAACTTATAGTGCACCTTGTGGGGCAGAAAAAGTAAATAAAAAAATAGGAATGATTGATTTTGGAATTAAACAAAATATAATTAGATCATTTCACAAAAGAAATTGTGACCTTACTATATTTCCTTGGGATACTACAGCAGAAGATATATTATCTTATGATCTAGATGGTGTCTTTTTATCAAATGGTCCTGGAGATCCAGCTGAATTAACTGGTGTTATAGATGAAATAAAGAAACTAGTAGGAAAGACTCCTATTATTGGAATTTGTCTAGGACATCAACTTCTTACATGGGCATTAGGAGGAACGACAACTAAGTTAAAATTTGGCCACAGAGGAGCTAATCATCCTGTAAAAGATTTAGAAAAAAATAAAATATTTATCACATCTCAAAACCATGGATATGTAACTGATACCATACCTGAATGTGTGACTATTACCCAAATAAATCTAAACGATAACTCAGTAGAAGGTATGAAAGACTATAAAAATAAGATAGCATCTGTACAATATCACCCTGAAGCTGCACCTGGACCTGAAGATTCACAATATGTATTCGACGACTTTATAGAGATGCTTGATTAAAGTATTAACTAGTATGGAAATTACATAATTATTAGAATTATTATATTAAAAGTGAGGTAAATTTTATGTTAGATAAAAATATAAAGAAAACCCTAGTAATAGGATCAGGACCAATAGTAATAGGGCAAGCTGCTGAATTTGACTACTCAGGAACTCAAGCCTGTGAAGCATTAAAAGAAGAGGGAATAGAAGTTGTATTAATAAACTCAAATCCAGCAACAATTATGACAGATAAATCTGTAGCAGATAGAATATATATAGAGCCTATAACTTTAGAATTTGTTACAAAAGTAATATTAAAAGAAAATCCTGATTCAATATTAGTAGGAATGGGTGGGCAAACAGCTCTAAATATGGCAATAGAATTAGAAGAGAGTGGAATATTAGAAAAAAGAAATATCAAAGTATTAGGAACTTCTATTGACTCAATAAAAAGAGGGGAAGATAGAGATTTATTCAGAGATGCTATGAATAAAATTGGAGAGCCTACTATAGAGAGTGCAATCGTTGAAAATCTTGAAGATGGCCTAGAATTTGCAGCAAAGATAGGCTATCCATTAATCGTTAGACCTGCCTATACATTAGGTGGAACTGGTGGTGGAATGGCTTATAATCCTCAGGAATTAGAAGATATTTTATTAAAAGGACTTGTTTTATCAAGAGTGGGTCAAGTATTAGTAGAAAAATCAATCTTAGGATGGAAAGAAGTAGAATATGAGGTAATGAGAGACATAAACGGGAATAGAATAACCGTTTGTAATATGGAAAATATTGATCCTGTAGGAATTCATACAGGTGATAGTATCGTAGTAGCACCATCACAAACTTTATCAGATAAAGAGTATCAAATGCTTAGAACTTCTGCACTTAATATAATAGATGAGATTGGAATTGTAGGAGGATGTAATGTACAATTTGCACTAAATCCTGATTCATTTGAATATGCAATTATAGAGATAAATCCGAGAGTTTCTAGATCTTCTGCACTAGCTTCTAAAGCTACTGGTTATCCCATAGCTAGGGTAGCTGCAAAACTTTCATTAGGGTATACTTTAGATGAGATAAAAAATGATGTTACTGGTAAAACATATGCTTGTTTCGAACCAGCTTTAGACTATATCGTAGTAAAAATTCCAAAGTGGCCATTTGATAAGTTTGAAAAAGCAGATAGAAAATTAGGGACAAAGATGATGGCTACTGGGGAAATTATGGCTATTGGAAACAATTTTGAATCAGCATTTTTAAAAGGAATTAGATCGTTAGAAATTGGACAATATAGTATGGAACATAAAGCTTCTAAAATTAGATCTATGGAAGATCTAAAAAGAAGAGTTGTTAGTCCTGATGATGAGAGAATCTTCGATCTAGCTGAGATGTTAAGACGAGGATACACAAAATTAATGTTACAAAAACTAACTGGTATGGATCCTTTCTTTATGGAAAAAATTCAATGGATTGTAAGGCAAGAGGAAACTCTAAAAAGAACTAAATTATCTGATTTAACTCCTAAAAATTTGCGTAATTGGAAGAAAAAAGGATTTTCCGATAGAGCTATGGCAGAATTTATGGGAATAAATGAAGAGGATATCTTGGCTAAAAGAAAGGAGTTTGGAGTAATCCCAGTCTACAAGATGGTAGATACTTGTGCCGGAGAATTCGAAGCAACTTCTTCATACTATTATTCTACTTATGACCTATATGATGAAGTAGAGATCTCAGATAGAAGGAAAGTCATCGTTATTGGATCTGGACCAATTAGAATAGGTCAAGGAATTGAATTTGATTACTGTACAGTCCACACTGTAAAAGCATTACAAAAGCTCGATATAGAGACAATAATCATAAATAATAACCCTGAAACTGTATCGACAGATTTCTCAACTGCTGATAAATTATACTTTGAGCCACTAGTATTAGAAGATGTAATGAATATCATAGAAAAAGAAAACCCTGAGGGAGTAATACTACAGTTTGGTGGGCAAACAGCTATAAAATTGGCAAATGATCTGGCAGATTTAGGTATAAATATAATCGGTACATCTGCTGATATGATAGATGCTGCTGAAGATAGAGAAAGATTTGAAGCTATATTAGAGAAATTAGATATAAAAAGACCTAAAGGAAGAGCTGTATGGAATACTCAAGATGGTGTAGATGAGGCTGAAAAAGTAAATTATCCAGTATTAGTAAGACCATCATATGTGCTAGGTGGACAAGGAATGGAAATTTGTTATTTAGAAGAAAACTTAAAAGCTTATTTAGAAGCATCATTTATTAGAGATCCAAAAAATCCAGTCTTAGTAGATAAATACTTAAATGGAGTAGAGATAGAAGTTGATGCAATTTGTGATGGTAAAGATGTACTTATTCCTGGAATTATGGAACATTTAGAGAGAGCAGGAATTCATTCTGGTGATTCAATAACAGTATATCCACAACAAAATCTATATCCTGGAACTGAGGAAGAGATCTTAGAAATCACAAAAAAATTAGCAAAAGAGTTAAAGATCATAGGAATGATGAATATCCAATTTATAGCATATGAAAATGAGCTATATATTATAGAAGTTAATCCTAGGTCATCTAGGACAGTACCATATATATCAAAAGTAGCAGGTGTTCCAATGATCGAACTAGCTACAAAAGTTATGATGGGACAAAAACTAAAAGACCTAGAATACGGCATAGGAATATACAAAAAACCAAATGTTGTAGCTGTAAAAGTTCCAGTATTCTCAACAGAAAAACTAGGTGGAGTAGAAGTGTCACTTGGACCTGAGATGAAATCTACTGGGGAAGTATTAGGTATTGGAAACAATATGGATGAAGCTATCTACAAAGGACTTGTAGGAGGATATAGGATCCATGAAATTAAAAATAAAAGAGTTTTAGCAACTATCAAAGGTAGTGATAAAAATGAATTTTTAAGCCTTGCTAAAAGACTAGTTAATCAAGGATGTAAGATGATAGCTACAGACGGGACTGCTAATTTCTTAGAAAAAAATGGTGTCACATGTGAAAGAATCAATAAAATTAATGAAGCTTCTCCTAATATAATTGATAAATTAAAAACTCAACAAATAGATCTTCTAATCAATACTCCTACAAAGGCAAATGATGCACAGAGAGATGGATTTAAAATTAGAAGAACAGCAATAGAATATGGTGTAGAAGTACTGACTTCTCTAGATACACTAAATGCTGTATTAAATATTATGGAAAAAGATGTAAATACTAGAGATTTAGATATCTTTGATATCAGTAAATTATAATTTGGTTTCCCTTTTCTAGGGAAACCTTTAAGGAAGGTGAGAAATTATGAAAGAAGTATTATCACTTAATAATTTAACTAAGGAAGATATTTTAACCATCTTAGATAGAGCAAAAGAACTAGAGAATAATCCTGAACCTAAAAAATTAGATAATAAAATTTTATCTGCAGTATTTTTCGAACCTTCTACACGAACTAAACTTTCTTTTATTAGTGCTATGTATAGATTAGGTGGAAAAGTTATCGA
>JAGLEA010000134.1 GCA_023145315.1 Psychrilyobacter sp. | reverse complement strand
ATTAGAAGCCCATATGAGGGAACTGCCAAACGAGCTAGTGAAATCCTGAGTATTCCTGTGATAAATGCAGGAGATGGAGCTAATCAGCACCCTACGCAAACTCTACTTGACCTGTATACTATAAAAAAAGAGCAAGGTAGATTAGACAATCTAAATATAGCTTTTGTAGGAGATCTAAAATATGGTAGAACTGTTCACTCTTTAACAAAAGCACTAGATAATTTTAGTGGAAATAAAATCTATTTTATAGCTCCTAATGAGATGCAAATCCCTAGCTACATTACAGATAAATTAGATTTAGAATATGAAACTTTGGAAAGTTATGAAAAAATTATAGGAAATATAGATATTTTATATATGACAAGGATACAAGAGGAAAGATTTGATAATCTTGAAGATTTTAAAAAGTGTAGTGGTAAATATGTCATAGATAAAAATATATTAAATATTTCTAAAAAAGATATGAAAATCCTACATCCCCTACCTCGTGTAGGAGAGATCCACACAAATTTAGATGACACTCCTAATGCTGTATATTTTGATCAAGCTAAAAATGGTATTTATGTAAGACAAGCTATCATAAGTTTACTCATGGAAAACTTTGAAAAACCCACTTTTGATGGAGTAGATCATAAGTGTAACAATTCTAAATGTATCTCACAAGTAGAAAATTTAGGAGGAAAATATATAAATTTTAAAGATAAGAAAGTTTGTTTTTATTGTGAAAAGTAGAAAAAAAAGGAGCAATTAGCTCCTTTTTTTCTACTTTAATATTCTAATCTTTTATTCTTATCCCTCTTGAACTTAACACAGTTCCTATCATTGGAATTGAATATAAATATTTTATCTCTACTTCATCCATTAGTTGTAATCCATTATATATAAATACATCGATTCCTTCTACAACATGTTTTGTAAACCCCTTGTCTTCTTCCATTTTTTCTACAGCTTCAACCTGAAGCGTTTGCATCCCAGAACATCAGCCACCTTGGATTACTTCTATAGAAACTCTGATAGCTTCTAACTTCTTCTTATCCATATGCTTTATTAATTTTTCATCAATTGATATCATCGTACCCTCCATTATAATTATTTAATCTATCTATAATAACACAAATCTAATATTTTTTCTAAACAATATTCAGTTTTATAAATTATAGGACTTATTTTGATGTAGGGAACGCAACTTCTAAAACATCAGCAAAATAATCAGCATATTGAACTGTTATTCCCTCTTTTATATAATCTGGTAATCTTTCAAAATCTAATTTATTATCTTTTGGTAGAATTAGTGTAGTTATTCCTACTCTCCTTGCTGCTATTGTTTTTTCCCTTACTCCTCCTATAGGGAGAACTTTTCCAGTTAGAGTGATCTCACCTGTCATAGCTAAGTTATTTATTACTGGCTTGTTTTTTGCTAGAGAATATAGAGCTAATGCCATGGTTACACCTGCTGAAGGACCATCTTTAGGAGTAGCTCCCTCTGGAACATGTAGATGGATACTATGTTTATCAAAAAAATCTTTTTTATCATCATCATAATCGTCTTTACACATTAGCGATTTGATATATGAGTAAGCTATTATAGATGATTCTTTCATTACATCTCCTAGCTGTCCTGTTTGCTTAAATCCACCTTGATGACCAATTACACAGGCTTCTATATAGAGTGTTACTCCTCCCATAGAGGTCCAAGCTAGTCCTAATGTCACACCTGGGATGTTTTTATTATATAATTCCTCTGTAATAAATATTGGCTTACCTAAAAATTCTTCTAAATTTTTCTTATTTACTGTTATCTTTTCTTTTTGTCCCTCTGCTATCTTTAGTGTTGTCTTTCTCATTATTTTTTTAATATTTTTTTCTAATCCTCTTACACCAGCTTCCCTTGCATATTTATCTACTATTTCTTTAATTGTAGAAGTTGAAACACCTATCTCTTTTTTCTCTAGGCCGTGCTCTTTCATTTGATGCGGTATCAAATAACGTTTTGCTATCTCTACCTTTTCCTCTAAAATATATCCTGGTAATTGTATTATTTCCATCCTGTCTAAAAGAGGTCTTGGTATTGTATCTAATTGATTCGCTGTTGTTATAAATAGTATCTTTGAAAGATCAAATCGTACATCTAAGTAGTGATCTAAAAACTCAACGTTTTGCTCTGGATCTAAGACTTCTAATAGTGCAGAAGCTGGATCTCCCTGATAGCTATTTCCTATTTTATCTATTTCGTCTAGCATTATAACAGGATTAGATTTCCCTACTTTTTTTATTGCCTGAAGTATCTTTCCTGGCATAGCTCCTATATAGGTTCTTCTATGACCTTTTATCTCCGCCTCGTCTTTCATTCCACCTACAGAAAATCTAAAAAATTCACGATTTAAAGCATTAGCTATTGATTTTCCAATAGAGGTTTTACCTACTCCTGGAGGACCAACTAAACATAAGATAGCTCCATTAACAGCTCCTGTTTTCATAATAGTACTGATAAATTCTAATATACTATCCTTTACATCTTCTAAACCATAGTGATCTTTATCTAACTTTATTCTCGACTTTTTAATATCTAAACTATCCTTTGAATAAACTCCCCACGGAAGTTCTGCTATTGCAAGGATATATGATCTTACTACATTGTATTCTGGAGAGTGGCTATCTAGTAATTTTAACTTTTCTAATTGCTCTTCTACAGTTTTCGTAGCTTCCTCGCTTAACTTCTTTCCCTCTAATATTTGGATTATTTTCTCTAATTCTGTTTCTATTCCTTCCTTTTCTATCCCGAGTTCTTTTTTTATTAGTTTTAATTGTTCACGTAAAAAGTAATCTTTTTGTTGTTTACTAACTTTTTCTTCTATTTGCTTCTGTAATTTTTCCTGTAGATGCGATATTTCAAGTTCTTTTTTCAACATAGTTAGGATCAACCTCGATCTTTTTGTTAGATCCCATTCTTCTAAAACTTCTTGTAAATTTTTATTTTCAATTTTTAACATAGAAGTGATTAGATCCATTAGAACACTAGGCTTTTCATAATTGACTTGTGACATCAGTAATTTTAATTCCTCTTGTAATATCGGATTTACTTTGAATATTTCTTTTAAAGATGTCATTATTGCAAGCATATAAGCTCTTATTTCATCACTAGGTGGTCCATTTTCATTTTTATTATATTCTACATTCCACCTTATATTCGGCTCTTTAGTCACTATTTTTTTACATTTAAACCTCTCTAGACCCTGAGCTATAACTTGAACACTATTTGCTGATAATGGGGTTATCTTATGAATTTTGACTACTGTTCCCACTTCATATAATTCAGATTTAAATATATCAAATTCATTTAAATCTTTTACAAAAACTAAACCTAATAGCTTATTTTCTGATTCTTCTATTTGTTTTACAGCTTCTAAGAATATCTCCCCTGAAAAAGTAATTGGAATCATTATGTTTGGAAATATTGGCCTAGTTAACATAGGTAAAATTATTAATTCTTCTGGTAATTTTTCATCTACTTTTATTATTTGATTATTATTTGTTGCATACATGAGAGCCTCCTTTGTTCAATTTTTCTTATTTAAATATATACTTTAATATTGAAAAATTCCTTGTTTAAATTTAGTTTTTTTTAAAAATAAAAATTAGATAGGTTTGTTTTCAGTAACTAAATATAGTATACTTTATGGATAATAACAAAATTAGGAGGAATAATTATGAAGTTTATTACTTTAAGAGACAAAGAAGCTCTTATTTATAAAGACACAAGAATATCATACAAAAATTTAATAAGAAATACCCTTTATTTTTCAGACATGTTAAATTTTGAAGTTAAAGAGGAAAAAGCTTTAATATTTATGGAAAATAGACCAGAATTTGCATATGCTCTATTTGCTACTTGGGAAAAAGATGGTGCTGCTATAACTGTAGACGCTAGTAGTTCAGCAAAAGAAGTTGCATATTTTTTAAAGGATTCCAAGCCTAAATACTTATTTACAACAAGTAAAAATTTTGATATTGCAAACGAGGCAGTCAAAATTTCAGAATTAGATATCACTGTAATTAATTTTGATACTATTGTAGTTCCTGAATCTTATGTCGCTAAGAAAGATTTTTTAGATTCCCCTGAAGGTGATCAAACAGTCTTATTTCTATATACTTCTGGAACAACTGGAGCTCCAAAAGGTGTCATGCTTACAATGAAAAACTTACTTGCAAACATTAGTGGTATTAGTTCTCCTGATATTAATATCTATAGAGAAGTAGATAGAGTCTTAGCTCTTCTTCCACTTCATCATGTTTTACCATTGGTTGGGGCTTTAATCGGACCTCTAAGATTAGGAGCTACAACTATTCTTGTCGATGATCTTTCGTCAGCTTCTATCAAGGATGCTATGCAAACCCATAAGATTACACTATTTCTTGGGGTTCCTAGACTTTGGGAGATGTTCCACAAGGGAATTATGGAAAAAATAAACTCTAATTTTGTGGCTAAAACTTTATTCAAGATCGTTAGTATGACTAAAAATGTTGAATTAGGTAGAAAAGTATTTAAAAAAGTTCAAGATGGTTTTGGTGGTGAGATGCGTGTTATGGTATCTGGGGGAGCTAAAATTGATCCTCAAATTATAAAGGATTTCAGTACTCTAGGATTTCATATATTAGAAGGTTATGGGCTTACTGAATGTTCTCCTATCCTTACATTTACTAGATATGATGATATTAGACCTGGATCTTGTGGGGCAGCACTTCCTGGTATAGAATTAAAGGTAGCTAGTGATGGAGAAGTTATTGCTCGTGGTGACAATATTATGAAGGGATATTTTAACAAACCTGAAGCTACAGCCGAAGTTATTGACTCTAATGGTTGGTTCCATACGGGAGATTTAGGAGAAATAAAAGATGGTTACCTATATCTTGTTGGTAGAAAGAAAGAGATGATTGTTTTAGGTAATGGTAAAAACATCAACCCTGCTGATATTGAGGAAGAGATTTTTAAAACAACTGATTTAATAAAGGAAATTGCTGTTACTGAACATAAAAATCATTTAGTTGCTATAGTTTTTCCTGATTTTGCTAAAGTTGAAAAAGATGGTATTAAAAATATAAGTGAAAAAATTAAATGGGATGTTATTGACCCATACAATGTAGAAGCTCCTAATTATAAAAAAATATTAGATATTAAAATAGTTCAAGATGAGTTACCTAAAACAAAATTAGGCAAACTTAGAAGATTTAAATTAAAAGATCTATTAGAAGATAAAAAAAGAGTAGTAGAAAAAGTTGCAGAACCAACAATTGAGGAATACAGAGTACTAAAGGCATTTATTGCAAACTTAAAAGGAACGACTCCCAACCCAAAGGATCACTTTGAACTTGATTTAGGTATGGATTCACTTGATTTTGTTGAACTTTTATCATTTATCGGAAGCAATTTTAATGTTACTCTTCTTGATGGTGAATTAGCAAAATATCCTACTTTATTTGATCTTTCTAATTTTTTACATGATAAAGGTGTAAAAATAACAGAAAAAGAGACTGATTGGTCTGAAATTTTAAATAAAGATATTGATGTTTTTATTCCTAAATCATCTAAAGCATTAGAAATTTCTAAGTGTGCTATGTCTTTATTTTTTAAAAGTCGTGTAAAAGTTGAAACAAGTGGAATTGAAAATGTAGTAAATACTCCTTCTATTTTCATTGGAAATCATCAAAGTATGTTAGATGGATTTATGTTAAATCATTCTTTAAGTCCAAAAATGTTGAAGAATACATACTATTTAGCAGTAAAAAAACATTTCAATGGCCCAGTCAAGAAATGGGCTGCTAATAATGGAAATATAATTTTATTAGATGTAGAACAAAATTTAAGTGAAACACTACAAGCTGCCGCTATGGTTTTACGTCAAGGAAAAAATCTTGTTATTTTCCCAGAAGGTGCTAGAAGTAGAGATGGTGAGATGGCAGAATTTAAAAAAGCATTTGCAATCTTAAGTAAAACTCTAAATATTCCAGTACAACCTTTCGTCATCGATGGAGCTTATAAATCAATGCCAATTGGAACTAAGTTTCCTAAATCATGTAGTGTAAAATTAAGGTTTTTACCTGCTATTGATCCAAAAACTCTAAATATTAATGAAATTGTAACTCAAAGTGAAAATGTTATAAAGAAGGAACTGTGAAATTTATAATTTCTCGTGATAAACCTGCTTTAATTTACGGAGAGAGTGTTATTTCTTTTCGTGAATTAATTAGAGCTTCTCTATTTTATGCTGAAAATCTAAAATTAGAAACTCCTGAAGAGAAAGTTCTTGTATTTTTAGAAAATCGGCCTGAGATCGCTTTTTCTATTTTCTCTATTTGGGAAAATAATGGAGCATCTATAAATATAGATGCTAGTAGTAATTCTAACGAGATCGCATACTTTTTGAAAGATGCTAACCCTAAATATTTTTATACTAGTAATAAAAATTTAAAAATTGCCAAAGAGGGGATAAAACTTTCTGG
>JAGLEA010000133.1 GCA_023145315.1 Psychrilyobacter sp. | reverse complement strand
AGTTATTTAGAAGCACCTAGTGGTGATCAAACTGTATTACTTCTATATACTTCTGGTACTACTGGAGATCCAAAAGGGGTTATGCTTACCATGGGTAACCTTATGTCAAACATAAATACCATTGTTAAATTTGGATTATTTCATGACTATGACCGAGCTTTAGCACTTTTACCATTACACCATGTCTTACCACTAATGGGGTCGCTTATGGCACCTCTATATGTTGGTGCTACTGTTGTTATTGTTGATGATCTTTCATCAAATGGAATAAAAACAGCTCTCCAAAAACATAAGATTACTTTATTTGTGGGAGTTCCTAGATTATGGGAAATGTTCCATAAAGGAATTATGGATAAAATAAACTCAAGTTTTATTGCTAGAATATTATTTAAATTAGTTGCTTTAACTAATAGTAAAAAATTGGGTAAAAAAATATTTAAAAAAGTTCAAGATGGATTTGGTGGAGAGATGTATATCATGGTTTCTGGTGGTGCTAAGATAGATCCACAGATTATTCAAGATTTCAAAACTTTAGGATTTTCTCTTGTAGAAGGTTTTGGGCTTACAGAGACTTCTCCAATGCTAACTCTAACATATCCAGATGATATCGTCCCTGGATCATGTGGAGTTCCTCTTGAAGGTGTAGAAGTAAAGATTAACCCAGATAGAGAAGTCGTAGTACGTGGAGCAAATGTGATGAAGGGTTATTATAACAAGCCTGAGGCTACTGCTGAAGCTATTGATAATGAGGGATGGTTTCATACTGGAGATTTAGGAGAGTTTAAAGGTGGACACCTTTTCATCATAGGAAGAAAAAAAGAGATGATTGTTCTACCTAATGGTAAAAATATAAACCCACTTGATATAGAAAATATTCTTATATCTAAAACTAATATTATTCAAGAGGTTGCTGTTACTGAATACAAAAACCATCTAGTTGCCATTATATATCCTAATCTATCTTTAGTTCAGAAAGAAGGGATAAAAAATATCAACGAAAAGATCAAGTGGGACATTATAGATAAGTATAATTTAGATGCTCCTAACTATAAAAAAATATTAGATTTTAAAATTATAAGTGAAGAACTACCCAAAACAAAGCTAGGTAAAGTTCGTAGATTTATGCTAAATGATTTACTAGAGGAAAAAGATAAAAAAGTTGTTGTTTTAGAAGAACCTGCCTTTCTAGAATATAGTCTTTTAAAAGATTTTATCTCTACATTAAAAGGTAGTACTCCTCATTCTACAGATCATTTTGAATTAGACTTAGGACTGGATTCTCTTGATTTTGTTGAGCTATTATCCTTTATAGGTAATAGGTTTAATATTACCCTTTTAGAAGATGAGATTAATAATTATCCTAATTTATTAGAATTATCAACATTTTTACATGATAAAGGCGTTGAGATTACAGAAAAAGAAACTGATTGGAATGATATTTTAAATAAAGATATTGATATCTTTATTCCTAAATCATCTTCTACATTGATGTTCTCAAGATCTCTATTTTCACTATTTTTTAAAACTTATATAAAAATAGAAAAAAGTGGGCTAGAAAACCTTACTAATAGAGGTTCTATCTTCATTGGAAATCATCAAAGCATGCTGGATGCATTTATGCTTCAGCACGTTTTAGAGAAAGATACTCTTAAAAAGACATATTTTTTATCTATCGAAAAACATTTTAAAAGTGATTTCAGAAAGTGGGTTGGAGAACGTGGAAATGTCATCCTTTTAAATGAAAAAGCTGGTGTTACTGAAACCTTACAAACTGCTGCTATGGTTCTTCGTCAAGGGAAGAGCCTCGTAATCTTTCCTGAAGGGGCAAGAAGTAGAGATGGACAAATGAAGAAGTTTAAAAAAGCTTTTGCCATTCTGAGTAAGACATTGGATATTCCAATTCAACCTTTTGTAATTGACGGTGCTTATAAAGCTATGCCTAGTGGAAGAGTTTTTCCAATATCATGTAGAGTAAAATTAAAGTTTTTACCTATAATCGAAACAAAAAATATGGATATAAATGAAATTGTAACCATGAGTGAAATTTCTATTCAAGAAGCTCTTAAAACAATTTAATTTATATATTTAAAATTAATCACCTTAAGCATTTATTTGTTTAGGGTGATTATTATATCAAGGGGCTCTACTATTAGAAATTTAGGAGGTATAAGATGGATAAATTTAATAATCAAGCAAAAAAATGGGATACAGAAGAGAAGATTAAAAGGGGAAATAGTATTTCAAAAGCTATTGCTAAAAATATTAATTTAAATAAACAAATGAATGTTTTAGATTTCGGTTGTGGAACTGGATTACTTATTATTCCATTACTCGATAAAGTAAAATCAATACATGGAATAGATTTAGCTCCTAACATGTTGAAAGTTTTAGATAATAAAGGTGAAAAATACAATAATTTAACTACAGAATTAACTAATATTTTTGAGATTGATTCAAAGTTTAATTTAATTATGAGTTCTATGGTTATGCACCATATTGAAGATACTCCTAAACTTGCAGAGAAATTATATGACTCTTTAGAACCAAATGGTATTTTAGCTATTGCAGATCTCTCAAAGGAAGATGGCTCATTTCACGATTCTTTAGATGGTGTTTATTCTCTTGGTTATTCTAATGATTATTTAGAAGAAACTTTCCTAAAAGTTGGTTTTAAAGAGGTTAAAGTAGTCGAAAATATATTTACTATCGAAAAGAAAGATAAGAAATATCCATTGTTTTTACTTATTGGAACAAAATAATGAAGAAGTACACATTAACTATTGGTAATAAAGAACAAGAAATAGTTATAATCAAGAAGAAAAAGAAAAACATTTCCCTTCAAGTTAAACCTAATTTAGAAGTGATTCTGAGTATTCCTACTAATGTTTCTTATTCTTATGGTCTAGAAATAATAAAAAACAAGTTTGAATGGATTAATGAAAAGATAGAAAAATATAGTGCCCTTAATAAAATAGAAGGGGTTTATTATTTAGGAAAACTCTATTCTTACGGTGTGTTTAAAGAAACCTGGATTAAAGATCTAAAATTTGATTTTGATAGGGATTTAGAAGGATGGTACTTTATTCAACTAAAAAACATTTTAGAGTCATACATAGATAAGTATAGTAAAAAGATGTCCCTTTATCCTAAAAAAATTAATATAAAAACTCTAAAATCTGCCTGGGGTATTTGTTATTCTAGTGGTACAATCACATTTAATTTAAATCTTATAAAAGCTCCTACTGAAGTTATTGAATATCTCGTTGTTCACGAACTGGGACATCTAAAATATCCAAACCATTCTAAGGAGTATTGGAATTATATATCGAAATTTATAGAAAACCCTAAATCTTATAGAAAATGGCTAAAAGATAATGGATATAAATTAAATCCCTAAAAAAAGAATAATTTAGCTATATTAACCTTAATATAATTTGATTTCTAAGGAAATATAGTATACTTGTAATAATAAATTATATGGGGTGATGTTATGGAATTAAAAAAAGAACTTGGTTTTATGGATGTTTTTAGTATCTCAGCTGGTGCAATGATTAGTTCTGGAATCTTTATACTACCTGGATTGGCCTTTACAAAAGCTGGTCCTTTGATGATTCTCGGTTATATTTTAGGTGGACTAATTGCTTTTGCTGGAATCTTATCTGTTATTGAATTGACTACTGCCATGCCAAAAGCTGGTGGAGATTATTTTTTCATTATGAGGACCCTAGGTCCACTTATAGGGACTATTTCTGGTGTTCTTAGCTGGTTTGCTATTTGTCTAAAGACAGCTTTTGCAATATTTGGTATTGCTGGTGTTGTTGGAGGAATTATTTTTGGCGGGGATTTAGATCATACTACTCTAGTAATGATATCTTCCGTTGTAACTGGTATTTTTTTACTTCTAAATATTGTAGGAGTTGAGATAGCTAGTACTTTTGAAGTTGTTTTAGTAATAGGATTACTTATTCTTATGGGAATCTTCATCGCTGTAGGAATCTTTAATATAGACCTACAATATTTTAATCCTTTTTTACAAATATATACTTTTGTAGATAATAAATTTGTCTTTGCTTCTACAGGATCACCTTTTTCTGCACTAGGAACTGGTATTGTAGTTTCAACAGCTGCATTTATTTTTGTATCTTTTGGTGGACTCCTAAAGGTTGCATCTATATCTGAAGAAGTAAAAAATCCTACTGTAAATATTCCAAAGGGAATGATATCATCTATCCTTGTAATTACTGTTGTATATGCCGCTACTTTATTTGTTACTGTAGGAGTTTTACCCAATGATCAATTAGCGAATTCTTTAACACCTATAGCTGATGCAGCAGAAGTTCTAGCTGGAAAACCAGGGTATATAGTTTTAACTATTGCTTCACTTTTGGCATTTATTTCTACAGCAAATGCAGGGATTATGGCAGCATCAAGATATCCACTAGCTCTTAGTCGAGATAGACTCTTTCCCCAATTTGTAGGAGGAGTTAGCAAGAAATTTAAGACTCCTACAGTGGCTATTATATCTACAGGTGTGTTAATGGTTGTATCATTAATGCTTCCACTTGAAACATTAGCTAAAACAGCTTCAGCAGTAATCTTAACCACATATATATTAACAAACTTATCAGTAATAATTATTCGTGAAAGTAATCTTTCAAACTATAGACCGTCATTTAAGGCACCTTTTTATCCTTGGATACAGATTTTCACAATATTTTTATTTTCTTATTTTATTACTAAATTAGGAGTAAAAGCTATTGAATCTAGTATTGGTTTAATTTTAATAAGTTTAGTTATCTATTTTACCTATGGAAAGAAAAATTCAAGCAAGGAATATGCACTTCTACATCTTTTGATTAGAATTACAGATAGCCTTAAGTTGGGGCATAGCTTAGAGAGTGAATTAAGAGATATTATTCATCAAAGAGATGATATTGAGCTTACAGATTTTGATAAGATTGTAAAAGATGCTCCAATTATAGATTTAGAAGGTAATATTAGTTTAGAAGATCTTATAAAAATAGAAGCAGATAAATTTTCTACTATTTTAGACAAAGATAGTTCAGAGTTAGAAGAATTATTTTTCCAAAGGGAAAATGATATTACAACTGCTATATCAGGGTTTACAGCTATCCCTCATATTGTTATCGATGATATTGACACTTTTCATATGGCAGTATTTAGATGTAAAGAAGGAATTAGATTTAGTGATAAATACCCTGAAATAAAAGCTGTATTTCTATTCGTTAGTAGTCCAAAATTAAATAAACTACACTTACAAACATTAGCCTCTATTGCCAATCTAATCAGAGATGAAAATTTTAGGCAAGATTGGATAGAAGCAAAAGATGAACACTATTTAAGGGATTTAATCTTACTTAGAAAACGAAAAACAAAAAATAAGAGAGTTTAATACTCTAAAAATAAGAGGAGAAATACCATACGGTAATTCTCCTCTTATTTAATTGTGAAACACCTTATCTCGGAATTTTTGTATAATTCATAACCCTGATCCTCTTAAAGTATCTCTATTTAACAATGTTTACAGTGAATAGAAATTCATCACAAAAAAATATTTTCAAAATACTTGTGTTGAACCGATTATATCTTAATGTCACTTTTTTCCCAATATACTTATCCATATTTTTATGGTAATAAATATTATTTTTAAACCGAATTCCATAATTTTGTATTTTTCTATGGGTAGTTTCTAATAAAACATCTATTTTATTAATATCATATGTTTTTTTAGAATCTAAAGCACTCGTCAAGTCTACATTACAAATAAATGGATCTAAATTTAAATTTAGAAGCTCGATTGACACTAAGTTACTATTAAAAGTTTTAGATATATCCTTTTCTAAAAAACGAATAAATTTTTCTATCTCATAATTTTTTTCCATAGTACTACTTATATTTAAATTCAGTTTTTCTGATATTTTTTTTATTTTTTCACTATTTTTTATTTTAATATTATCAATAATAATATTTTTAGGAATTACAATATAGTCTTCTACTTGATTTTTTAAAAAGGTCTCATAGATAAATCCCATATATCCTTCTAATTCTAATTCTCCCATATAAAGCTTATAGTTTAAAATACTATCATCATATACATCATATATAACAACTATAAATACTCCATCTTCTAATCCTTTAATTTTTATTTCTTCTGTTGAAATTCTATATATACTATTAGCTTCCCTTATATTTTTAACATTTTTCTTCATATATTTTTCACTAAATGGATCGATATTTATCCCTATCCTATAGATAGTATTATAGCTTATTAAATTTTCTGTTTTTCCTTTAAATTGAGATAAATACCTCTTATATAATTCTGTTACATTCATATAGGGGGTTTTAGAATATTCATTCTTTATATAATCCATAGTTTTATTATCAACTTTTTTAAAAGTATCCTTATCAGCTCTTACTTTCTTTTTCAAGCCCTCTTTCCCCTTCTCCTTATAAGATTTTATCCACCTTTTTAGGGTGCTATAAGGAATGTTGTGTTCCTCACTCAAGACCTTTAATTTTTTTTCTTTTTTCAAAAAAGGCTCAATTATTAAAAAAATATTTTTACTCATATAATCTCCTACTTCTATTTTTATTTGTTTATTTTAATACATAGACTAATAAATGTCAACTTTTATAGATTTTCTATAGATGTGGTATAAAGTTAAAACGTTCGAAAATAAAGTTTTAATTTCAAAAAAGGCTCACTTAACTAAAAAAATAGTTGACTTTATTTAAATAATATATTATTATGATTTATATTTATTTTAGTAAGAAATTCACAAAGTTTTTATTCTTTTTTTAGTAAAACTTTGAAGGTTTTTTTCTATAACTACAGTAAGAAGTAATAACATAACTATATTAACTTAGGAGGAACAAAATGAAAGGTTTCGCACAATTATCAAGAATCGGTAAAGCACTAATGACTCCAGTAGCAATATTACCTGCTGCAGGATTATTACTTGCTTTTGGACAACCAAATGTACTTAATATACCACTTATGGCAGATGCTGGAGGAGTTATATTCTCAAATTTACCATTATTATTCGCAGTAGGTTCAGCAATTGGATTAGCAGGCGGAGATGGAGTAGCAGCATTGGCAGCTATCGTTTCAATGTTAGTTATGAATACTACTATGGGTGTTATGACTGGAGCTGCTGAACAAGTTGCTGCTGGAAATAAACTATATACTACTGTAATGGGGATTCCTACTTTACAAACTGGTGTCTTCGGAGGATTAGTAGCCGGTGTTATTGCTGCTACTCTATATAATAAATTTTACAAAATAGAGCTTCCTGTTGTATTAGGATTCTTCTCAGGTAAAAGATTTGTTCCTATTGTTACTGCATTTGTTTCATTTGCTGTAGCGTTAGTTTTCCCTTATATTTGGCAACCTATTGGAGATGGATTACAATCATTATCTGTAATCGGTACCCACCCTACTTTATTAACAACATTTGTATTTGGTGTTGTTGAAAGAGCATTAATCCCATTTGGATTACATCATATTTTCTACTCACCATTCTGGTTTCAATTTGGTGAATGGACAAATGCAGCAGGACATGTTTTCCAAGGTGACCAACCTATATTCTTTGCAAAATTAGCTGATAATGTTTCTAATTTCGGTACTAGTGGTGCATATATGACTGGTAAATTCCCGTTCATGATGTTTGGTCTACCAGCAGCAGCATTTGCAATGATTAAACAAGCAAGACCTGAAAAGAGAAAAGTTGCAGCTGGTATTTTAATTTCAGCAGCATTAACATCATTTTTAACAGGAATCACAGAACCTATTGAATTCTCATTCCTATTTGTTGCACCTGTATTATATGGTCTTCATGCTATCTTAGCAGGTTTCTCATTTATGTTAATGGATCTATTAAATGTTAGAATCGGTATGACATTCTCTGGTGGATTAATCGATTTCGTATCATTTGGAGTTTTACCTAATAAAACAAGATGGTGGCTAGTTATAGTTGTTGGTCTAGTATACGCTGTAGTATATTATGCTCTATTTACATTTATGATCAAAAAGTTTAACTTAATGACTCCTGGTAGAGATAAAGATGATGCCGAGGAAGACGCTGTTAAGATAGAAGGAAGTGAATTGTCAAAATTAGTTCTTGTTGCTCTTGGTGGAAAAGATAACTTAGTAACTATCGATGCATGTATCACTAGACTTAGACTAGAAGTTAAAGATACTAGTGTTATTGACGATGCAGAATTAAAGAGATTAGGAGCTTCTGGAGTATTGAAAGTTGGTACTAATGGTGTTCAAGCGATATTTGGTTCAAAGGCTCAATTTATTGCTAACGACTTAAAAGGTATGTAATAAACTTTAACCACATTAGATTAGTTATCTAATGTGGTTTTTTTTATTATGTGGTACAATATAATAATGTTATAAACTTTTAAATGAGGAGTGATCTTATGAAATTAGATAAAATAGAATATATTGATAGAAAAACAGGAAAAGTACTTGTAGAAAATGTCCCTGGTGAAGGGTTTTTAAAGTTCTTATATCACAAGCCTTTCGGTAAATTACCTTTAGAGTTAGTCGTTAAAAGAAAATGTTTATCTGTACTTTATGGAAAATTAATGGATAGGTCTAGTTCTACCAATAAAATAAGTGACTTTGTTAAAAATAACAATATAAATATAGAGGAAGCATCTACAAAATTAGAAGATTTTACTTCTTTTAATGATTTTTTCTATAGAAAACTTAAACCAAATACTAGAAAAATAGAAGATGGTCTTACTTCACCTGCTGATGGAAAAATTATTGGTTTTGAATCTATCCATCATTGGGAAAAGTTTTTTGTAAAGGGAACAGAATTTAATTTAGAAAGATATTTAAATGATAAAGACTTATTAAAAAAATATAGTGGAGGAAGCATGGTTGTAGTAAGACTAGCTCCTGCTGACTATCATAGATATCATTTCCCTGCTAGCGGGAAGATCGGCAGTAGAAGACAAATTGATGGCTACTACTACTCTGTATCTCCATATGCCATAAAAGATAACTTCGGTATATTTTGCGAAAATAAAAGAGAGCTAACAACACTAGTTACTCCTAATTATGGTAATATCTTAATATCTGAGGTAGGCGCTACCATGGTAGGAGGGATAGAACAGACTTACACTCCTAATTCTGATGTTGTGAAGGGAGAAGAAAAGGGGTTCTTTACATTTGGTGGTTCATCAGTTTTAATGTTATTTGAAAAAGGAAAAGTTATTATAGACAGAGATATTATTGAGAACACTAAAAATGGGTATGAAACAAAAATTTTTATGGGTGAAAAAATTGGTGAGTAGAACTTATTTTAAATTTGGTGATATAGCAATTTATGGAATTATTATATCTATTTTTCTATTTTTAGCTAGCAACCTTCATAATTTTAAAGAAACCAAAGCTGATAGAACTGAGATATATGTGAATAACAAACTAAAATATACCTATAAACTTCAAAAAAATGAAAAAAAGTTTTTTGTTATGACAGATATTGGAGGAGTAGATGTAGAATTAAAAGACCATAAAATTAGGGTTACTTCTTCATTTTCTCCAAGGAAATTATGTGTAAAACAAGGATGGATTGAGAGAACAGGGCAAACTATTATAGGAGTTCCTGATAAATTATTTATTAAAATAATAGGAAAGGAAGATTCAGACATTGATATCATCATTAGATAATTTTATCAAAAAAAGTCTATACCAACTTGGTATAGACTTTTTTAATTTTATTTTTATTTAGAATAGTCTTCCATCAATGTTAAAGAATGGGAATATTGGTAAAAATCCTGTCTTTGCCATATTTATTAGTCCAATTTGAACCCCTGTCAGATCTTCAGTCATATTAAAGAATCCTAATTGAAATGTTGTTCCTTTTGAGATGTTTACAAAACCAATATCTACAGTAGTTTTACCAGTTGATATATTTGCTGCACCCCATTGAAGACCCATTATATTATGTGTCATATTTACTAAACCAAAGATAGCTCCTGTAGATTGTCCTTTATGAATATTTGCCAAACCAAAACCTACTCCTGTAAATTGAGTGTTTACAATATTTGCTCCTAACCAAAAGATAGGAAGTTGAACTCCCGTAAAGTTATTTGTTTCTCCTATAGCGAAGATATTTAAATCTAAACCAGTTACATTTGCCGTTTTACCATAAAGTAAATTCAATCTTAAACCTTCTACACTTTGCCCAGCTGGCATTTGATTGTCTAGTACGTTAAATTGAAATCCTCCTGCAAATGCCATTGATGATAATAAAAATAACATTCCTATTAAAATTTTAATTCTTTTCATAACCTTTTCCTCCTAATTTTTTTAGATTCTTTTCTTTTGAAGATTTTTCATGCTAACACTAAATAGTATATCATTTTTAATGTTTCCCTAAGTTGTTTTTTAATTCTACAAAAGAAAAATCAACATAGTAAAAAGAATCCATCTATTTGACAGATTCTTTACTTATTAGCTATTTGATTTAGAATAATCTCCCATCAATATTGATGAATGGGAATATTGGTAAAAATCCTGTTTTTGCCATATTGATAAGTCCAAGTTGAACACCTGTAAGGTCATCAGTCATATTAAAGAACCCTAATTGAAATGCTGCTCCCTGTGATATGTTTACTAACCCAATATCAGCTGTTGCTCTACCTGAAGATATGTTAACTGCTCCCCACTGAAGTCCTTTTACGTTATTACTCATATTTACAAGACCAAATAAAGCACCTGTTGATTGCCCTTTGTGAATATTAGCAATACCAAAACCTGCTCCTACAAATTGATTATTAACAATATTGGCACCAGCAATCAATAATGGGAACTGAACACCAGTGAAATTATTCGTTTCACCAATTGCTAAAATATGTAAATCCACACCTTTTACAGTATCTGTTTTACCATATAGTAAAGGAAATCTTACCCCTGTTACGTTACCTTCAGCTATATTCGTTCCACCTATAGTTGAAAGTTGAACTGGTGTGTCTGCAAATGACATTGTAGATAGTAAAAATACCATTCCTAATAAAATTTTAACTCTTTTCATATTCTTTTCCTCCTTTTTTTTAATACTAAATTAGTATATGCTTATCTTATCATTATTTAAAGTTTATTTAAATAATATTTTAAATATATATACAATTTTGTATTTTCTTAGTTATATATACACATAATTTAGATACTTCCTTTTTTTTATTTATTTATTTTCAATATAGTGTAAAATAGAAGTATAAATACCACTTAGCTCTTTGGAGGACCTATGAAAACTTTAATTTTAGGAGACACTAAATCAGGGAAAACAACCCTTTTAAGAAAAAATTATATAGATTTAATAGACAAAGGTATTGATTCTAGTC
>JAGLEA010000132.1 GCA_023145315.1 Psychrilyobacter sp. | reverse complement strand
ACTTTTTCTAATGAGATTAAAATTTATTCATATTTTGGTTTTGTACAATCAGAATTAAAAAAGTTTTGGCCAATCGTTTTAAAGAAAAGTAAAAAAATTCATACTTTAAATTTTTTCCCAACTTTCATGACTTTTGAAGCTTCTCAATGTTTAATGGGAAAAACTGTCGACTACTACAGAGCTCATGGTTATCTAGATCAATTAAATATGTCTAATGAAGAAATTTCAAAAAAATTACTTTCCAATATTTTAGATGCTTCTCTCAGTAACCTTTTATACACTAAGATAGGTGAAAAGCTAACAAAATTTACTATCGAAAATAATAGTGATTTATACTCTGAAATGAATATTATAATTAATAAATATATGGAAAAAACATTAGAATATGGAACTTTTGATTATGGTACTTCTATCTATCTTTATAATAATTTTCTTCTCAATGATGAAAACTATATAAATAATTTCCATAAAAATATAAACCATCTTTTAGTTGATTCTGGAGAAATTTCTTCCATCGCTGAAATCGATTTTATAAAAAAAGTTGAAGATAACCTAGATAATATTCATATTACATATAATATTGATGGTCCTTATGGTATCTATAATTATTCAAAAGATTATTTTTCTGATAACTTTTTTAATAACCCCGACTATCAAGTTAATAAATTGAATTCAAAAAACTATAAATTTGAGGACTTTTTTCATGAATTTGAAAAATCTATATTTTCTAGTCATAGTATCTCTCCTCTATCTAATATATTTTTAGATCTTGAAAATGACTATAAAAGCATAAATAATAAAAAGGTAATAAATAAAGTTTTTAACTTGTTAGACAATGGTGTTTCTCCATCTGACATATCTATTATAGTCCCACAAACAGATATCATTCTAGAGTTTGCTTTAGAAAAGATAAGTAATGAAAGAGGTTTTCAATTTAATAATATCAGCAGAAATGAAAAACTCTTAGATAATCCACACGCATATGCTTTAGTCATATCTAGTATACTGTTTTATAATTTTGAAAAAATCACTCTAAATTTTGATGAAATGAAAAACTTTATCAGTATTGTTCTTGGTTTAGATCCAATTAGAAGTTCACTTTTAACAAATTATATTAGTAGAGTTACAAAAAACAAATTCAGTCTAATTCCTATTGAGAGTCACGAGATAAAAAAGAGAATACCACAACATAATATTGATAAATATGATAAAATAAAGAAAATCTTTGGAAGTATACCAAAAGAAACACGATTAGATGAATTTTTTGATCTAATATATATAGAACTTTTTTCAACAAATCATACAGAGTTTAATGAAAACCTAAAGGGATGTCGTGAACTAATTGATTCTTCAAAAAAATTCATTGATACCCTCAGTAATTTTGATAATATTAACCAAATAGATTATGAGTTTATTAAATTTCTACGTGAAGGTGCAAAAGCCTCTGAAACTTTAGTTGAGTTAGATGAAAGGTTAGAGGGAGACTACTTGTCTATCTCTACACCATATGGATATATTAATTCTGGTAGAAGTTCTAAATATCAAATTTGGACAGATATTAGAAATAAAAATTTTATCCCTGAAACACGAAATATTTTACAAAATTCGTGGGTCCTTTCTAAAACATGGACAAATGACAAATTTTCTATTGAGGATGAATTTGAAGTTGAAAAAATTAATACTATGGGAATTGTCAAAAGGTTAATTAAGTCATGTTCTGGTGATATATATATCTTTGGCTCAAAATATTCAAGCAATAGTCATAATCAAAATGGCCTATTATATAGAACTTTTAAAAAAATTAATAAAGGAGACATTTATGAAAAAAATTAATTTATTATTTCTATTATTTTTAACCTTTGGAATCTCATTTGGAAAAAATAATGAAAATTTTAAAATGATAAAAGTTAAACATGGAAATTTTCTCATGGGTGACAAAACAGGAAATTTATGGGGATTTTCATCTCCTACACAGGAAGTAGATATAAGCTATGATTATTTGATAGCCACTACTCCTGTTACTTTTGAGCTTTATGATGATTATACAGATGACATGAATCTTCCTCTCGTTGACGATAATGGATGGGGTAGAAGTAACCTTCCAATCATAAATGTCACATGGTTTGATGCAATTAAATTTTTAAATTGGTTATCGATTAAAAGTAATATTCCAGTTGCTTATGATGAAAATGGAAATCTTATTGATGATAACGGAATTAAGACAAGAGATATTACTAAAGTTAGAGGCTACCGATTACCTACTGAAATTGAATGGGAATTTGCTGCTAAAGGTGGTAGTAAAACAAAAGATACATTATTTAGTGGTTCAAAAAATATAGATGATGTGGCCTGGTACTCAAAAAATTCTTTAGGTAAAACACACGATGTTGCCACGAAATCTCCTAACGAATTAGGTATCTTTGACATGACAGGAAATGTCTGGGAGTGGATAAATGACTATAGTGGTGTTTATTCTGGAATTGAACGATTTAATAGTATTGGTCCGGCTAGTGGTAGATTAAAAATTTTAAGAAGTGGATCTTTTAATAGTATTAAAAGTGACTCTCAAATTTCATTCCGAGATGAATTATCACCTAATACAAAAGATATTTATTATGGATTTCGGTTTGTTAAAACGATAGTAGGAGAAAAAGATGATAGAAAATAATAATGGATTTTTAAGTAAGTTATATCAGTTTTTTACAAGTAGTGATCAGATTAAGCAATTTGCTGAGTCTTCTTTCGTATTTTTAATAAAAATATTTATTGCTTTAATTTTATTTTATATCTTACGTTATTTAATGAATTTTTTCATTAATAGATATGATAACTTAAAAAAGCACTCTACTAATAAATCTTTACACACTTTTTCAAGATCGATTTTGAGAATGACACTAAATTTTGTTATTTTAATGATTTGCTTGATGGTTTTAGGTGTTAAAGGCGCAGCATTTGCTGGTCTTTTAGGTGGTGCTGGACTAGGTATTGGATTAGCTCTAAAAGACACACTTAGCAACTTTGCAGGTGGAATGATATTAATAATATTTAAAGCTTATGATGTTGGTGATCTTATTGAAATCGATGGACAAATAGGTGAAGTTCAAGGAATAAATGTATTCGCTACAACACTAAATACCCGTGATAATCGAAAGATACTTATTCCAAATGGATTAGTTACTAGCACTCATATTCTAAACTATAATAGAAATAAAATTAGAAGAGTTGATATGTTATTTGGTATAGCATACGAAGCTGATTTTAGAGAGGGGATTTCTATCCTGACAAAGATAGCTGAATCACATCCTAAAATTATACAGAAAATAGACAAAACTATTAGACTTCGGGAATTAGGAGATAGTTCTGTAAATTTAGTCTTTCGTGTTTGGTGTAAATCAACGGATTATTGGGACGTTTACTATGATGTCATGGAAGCAGCTAAGACAGAATTTGACATTAACGGAATCAGTATTCCTTTCCCACAAATGGATGTTCATCTACATACTAATCCAGAAAACGTTGAAAAAGATGGAATTAAAGAGGGTCACCCTAGAGAAGACCGTCTTATATAGGAGATATTGTTATGTTAAAAACAGCTGAAGAGATACTATTTAAATATTTTGGATATAAAAAATTTAGAACTAATCAAGAGGAGATAATCTCCTCTATTTTAGATGGTAGAAACCTTTTAGGAGTAATTCCAACTGGTAGTGGTAAATCTATATGTTATCAAATACCAGCACTTTTATCTCCTAAACTAACTATTGTCATTTCACCACTAATATCTCTTATGAAAGATCAAGTTGATGCTCTCAAAGTTTCTAAAATACCTGCTGCTTTTATAAATAGTTCTCTTTCAAAAGAAGAATATATTAAAACAGTTCGTAAACTAAGAACTAATCAATTAAAACTTCTATATATTGCTCCTGAAAAACTGTTAAATGCTAAATTCGTTCACCTTTTGAAAAGTATAAATATCAGTATGATAGCGGTTGATGAAGCTCATTGTATTTCCCAATGGGGTCATGATTTTAGAAAATCATATCTTGAAATTCCTAGATTTATTGAACAACTAGAACAGAATATACAAATTACAGCTTTCACGGCTACTGCCACTCCTAAAGTTAAAGAAGATATAATCAATTTATTAGATATGAGAAATCCAAAGGTATTTGTTGGTGGATTTGATAGGAAAAATTTATTCTTCAAGGTTGTTAAAAATGAAGATCCTGAATCATTTTTAGTTGAATATCTAGATAAACATAGAGGAGCTCCGGGAGTTATATACGCTTCTACACGGAAGGAAGTTGACAATTTATTTGCATATCTTAGACTAAAACGATTTAGTGTAGGAAAATATCATGCTGGATTAAGTGACGAAGATAGGCACAACTATCAAAATAAATTTATTAATGGTGATATCCGTATAATGATAGCAACAAATGCTTTTGGAATGGGAATTGACAAATCAAATGTTCGTTTTGTTATCCACAGAAACATTCCAAAAGATATAGAAAGCTATTATCAAGAAGCTGGTAGAAGTGGACGTGATGGGGGACAAGCCGAATGTATCTTAATGTTTTATCCCGAAGATATTAGTACTCAAGAGTTTTTTATTGATGTAAATAAAGATCTTTCACCTGAACTAAAAAAAAGTAAACTCTCTAAACTTGATAAAATGGTTGCATATACTGAAATTAAATCTTGTCTACGAGAATATACATTAAAATATTTTGGTGATAGAAGGATAAAAAATTACTGTGGCAATTGTAGTAATTGTATTGGATTAAAAGATGTAAAAGATAATACTATCGATGCTCAAAAAATCATATCATGCATTGGTCGAGCTAAAGAAAATATTGGTGTTAAAATGCTAATACAAATCCTCTTAGGTATAACTAACGAAAAAGTACAGAGAAAAGGATTGGATAAGATTTCTACTTTTGGAATTTTTAAAGACTATAATAAAAAAACATTAGAAGAGCTACTTAATTACCTGATTTCTGAAGGTTACATAGATCAAACTGCAGGATCTTATCCTGTCCTTAAATTAAATGAAAAATCATATGATGTTCTTAAAGAAAATATAAAAGTTTTACGTAAAACAAATGAGATTGTTTCTTTTGACTACTACGAAAACCCTATCTTTGAAAAATTAAATGCTAAAAGAAATCAAATTGCTAAAAAAGAAGGTATTGCACCATATGTTCTATTTTCTGATGTTACTTTGATGGAATTAGCAGACAAAAAACCTATTAATAGATGGGAAATGCTGAAAATAAAAGGAATTGGAAATCAGAAATTTGATAACTATGGTAAAGAATTTTTAGAGCTTTTAATTTTAGAAGCTGGTAAGAAAAAGAGAAACAAAAAAGAGAAAGTAGTCAGTAATGAAGAATCTTTATTTTTAGATAAGATAAAGATTTTTAAAGATAACCTGGGAATAGATGTTGAATTAGAAGTTTTATCTCAAGCAATAAAAGAAATTTTTATGAAAAAAAAGTAATGTATGTTTAAAAATAGGTTGCTTTTTTTTATTTATTCCTGTATACTTACATAAGTAAATTAGCAGTTATATCTGTAAAAAAATATTATTATAGGCGAATTATTAAAGCTACGGTTTTTTTTTTCGCCTTTTTTTTATATTAGATCTATTCGTTTTAGGAGGAGTTTTTATGAAGCAAACTAAGTATATTTTTGTCACAGGTGGTGTGGTTTCGTCTTTAGGAAAAGGAATCGTTGCAGCATCTCTAGGTAGATTATTAGAAGAGAGAGGACACTCTGTTACAATACAAAAATTTGATCCATATATCAATGTAGATCCTGGAACAATGAATCCATATGAACATGGTGAAGTTTTTGTTACCGATGATGGAGCAGAAACTGACTTAGATCTAGGACATTATGAAAGATTTATTGACCAAAACCTTACTAAATACAGTAGTGTTACAACAGGTAGAATCTATCAAACTGTTATCAATAAGGAAAGAAAAGGGGAGTATTTAGGAAAGACTGTACAAGTTATCCCACATATTACTAATGAAATTAAATCAAGAATTGAGATAGTTGGAAAGGAAGTTAACTCTGACTTCGTTATTACTGAAATTGGTGGAACTGTTGGAGATATTGAGTCAACACCTTTCTTAGAAGCTATCAGACAATTTAGATATGATGTTGGTCGTGAAAATGTACTATATGTCCATTGTGCATTAGTTCCATATCTAAGAGCTGCAGGAGAACTTAAATCAAAGCCAGCACAACATTCGGTGAAACAACTTATGTCATTAGGTATTAGACCCAATGTCTTAGTTTGTAGAACTGAGCATACACTACCTCAATCATTAAAAGAGAAATTATCACTTTTCTGTGACTTAGAAAAAGATGCAGTCATAGAATGTATAGATGCTCCTACAATATACGAAGTACCTCTAAATTTAGAAGCTAATGGACTTGCAGATGTTGTATGTAAGCAATTAGGAGTTGAAAATAAGAAACCTGCACTTACCGAATGGAAAGCCATGGTAGATAGAATTAAAAACCCTTCTAAAAAGGTTAAAATTGCTGTAATTGGAAAATATGTTGAATTAAAGGATGCATATATATCTATTGATGAGTCTATAAAACATGCTGGATATCACCAAGATATCGATGCTGAAGTTAGCTATATTCAAGCTGAAAATCTTGATTTAAAAGATTTAGAAGGTTTTGATGGTATCTTAGTTCCTGGTGGATTTGGAACTCGTGGAGTTCAAGGAAAAATTGACGTTATTCAATATGCAAGGGAAAATAAAATTCCTTTCTTAGGAGTATGTCTTGGTATGCAATCTGCAGTAATTGAATATGCAAGAAATATAATGGGATGGGAAGATGCCCATTCTGCTGAATTTGAACCTAATACTACTCACCCTGTAATCGATATCATGCCAGATCAAAAAGGCGTTGACATGGGTGGAACTATGAGATTAGGACTATACCCTTGTAAATTAAGGGAAGGTACACTAGCTCGTGAACTGTATGGTGAGGAATTAATCTATGAAAGACATAGACATAGATTTGAATTTAATAATGAATTCAAAGAATCTATGGAAAAGGCAGGACTAATAATTTCTGGTGCTTCTCCTGATGGAAGATTAGCAGAGATTGTAGAAATTAAGGATCATCCTTACTTTATCGCAGGACAATTTCATCCTGAATTTAAAACTAGGCCTAATAGACCACATCCATTATTTAGTGGATTGATCAAAGCTTCATTTGCAAGAACTAAAAAATAATTTCTTTAAAATTTGGTTGAGATATCTCAACCAAATTTTTATCTAAAGGAGGAAAAATATGAAAGAAAGAATGATGGCCTTAGGGTTATATATCAATGAAAAATTAGGTAAAAGTATTAACTTCAAGCAAATAAAAGGTGACCCTATATATAAAGGTGTTTTATTTACTTGTATGAATGAGGATTATTTAGTTAGTAATAAAAAATCTGAAGTTATAAATACAATTGTCACAATGAGTAGAAGGAAAGCTGAGGATTATCC
Organism: Psychrilyobacter sp.; assembly: GCA_023145315.1. Classification (GTDB taxonomy): domain Bacteria; phylum Fusobacteriota; class Fusobacteriia; order Fusobacteriales; family Fusobacteriaceae; genus Psychrilyobacter. Next base: position 3,813 of record JAGLEA010000132.1, on the reverse strand, counting down.
TCAAAAAATGGTGAAAAGATATACTCATACAAAATTTAAAAAAGTCAGAGAGAGAAAACCTGTAGAATTTAAGGTTAAAGGTAGAAGTTTTTTTATTATTCATATGTAAATTAAAATACAAAAAAAAGGAGAATCTCATGTAGAAGCTCCTTTTTTCATACCTATGATTAATCTAATTTAGAATATTCTCTAGCTAATTTTGCAGATAATCTAGCATTGTTATAAAGTAACTTAATACTTGATTTCAACGATTCCCCATTAGTTAACTTTCTTATTTCTTCTTGTAAAAATTGAGTACTCATATTTCCTTTTATTTCTAACTTTATAGATTTTTCTATAGCTTTTTCTATGGCTAAGTTAATAACATCATAATCCATCTCAAATTCTTTAGGTATTGGATTTGCTATTACCACTCCACCTCGAAGATCTAAATCCCATTTTGCTTTTATAGCGTTTGCGAGTTCTTCTACACTCTCAATATTTGAATCCACTTTATACTCACTTGTTCTTGTGAAGTAAGTTGGTAAAACTTTAGTTTTATATCCAATTACTGGAACTCCCTTAGTCTCTAAGAGCTCCAAAGTTAATCTGATATCCAAAATTGGTTTAATTCCCGAGCACACTACTGCTACATCAGTTTTTTCCAATTCCTCTAAGTCTGCTGATATGTCAAATGTTTCTGAAGCTCCTCTATGAACTCCACCAATTCCACCACTTATCATTATTTTTATGCCAGCTGTATCTGCCATTATCATAGTAGAAGCAACGGTTGTTGATCCATCTAGTTTTTTTGCAATTACTGTTGGTATATCTCTTCTACTTGTTTTTATTATCTTGTTTTTGGGATTTGCTATATATTCTAGCTCATCTTTTGTTAATCCAACTTTCACTCTTCCATCTATTATTGCTATACTTGCTGGAACTACTCCTTCTTTCCTTATTATTTTTTCTACATTTAGCGCAGCTTCTATATTTAACGGATAAGGAATTTCATGGGATATTATCGTTGTCCCTAAGGCAACTACCGGTTTTCCATAATCTAAAGCTAATAAAACTTCTTTACTTATATCAATATATTTTCCATATACTAGCATACTATCCCCCTTAAATTTAATTATATCTTTTCAGAAATGTCTTTTGATATCTTAGTTATTGCATCTTCTAATGCTATTTTTTCTAACTCTTTTTGACTTCTTAATTTTCTTGTATATCCATTTCTACCTTGTCCACTAGGTATGTTTCCACTATATGTTGACCATCTATAACTATCTCCTCCTATACCTTTAAAATCACCACTGCCTATAATTTCTCCCGTAGATAAGTCTTTCATAATATATGTGAAACTTACCTCTACACTTGACGATTTGTAGTAATCATATCTAAAGTAATTTCTTTTTATTGTTCTTTTTTCTGGACCTTTTTTTGTCTGAACTATGTATTCTTCATTCCAAGTTAATGGTACAATCTTTCTTTGAAGAGATTCGGGAGTTTTTGTTATATAGTTCATATTAACTTCGATTCCTGTATTTATCTTACTAATTGAATCACTATTTCGCCATGCTGTATAAAAAGTATTTTCTTCTAATGGTATTATTCTAATAAGGTTTTTTTTTCTTCCTTTAGCTACTTCACTTTTAATTTGTATAGCTAAACTCTTTCGTGATGCATAGGGAGTATTTGAAGAAAATTTAAACATAGCTTTCACTAGAGCTTCTTTATATGCAACCTCTCTTCTATTTACTATATCTAAATACTTAGGAGATAGTTCTACACCACGTTCATATAGATAATATCTTTCTCTTTTTTCGTTTCTGTTTAGCTCTCTATTTTCTAATTCGTTTCCTGCAAGGTAGTAAGTTTCTCCCATTGTTGATTTTAGTTTATATAGCTCCTCTATAGTAGGAATTTCTATACTTAATCCTAATTTTCTATGAATTATAGGATCAGCATAATAATAGTTGTTTTTTAACTTCAATAGATCTTCATATGAATAAGCTTCTAATTGATAAGCAGAAACTTTTTTATATTCTTCTACATTTTCATTTGCCTGATCAATAGCACGAGGATAAACATTTCTATAATTTACTACTCCATCTAAATAGTCTGGATTAATTTTAATAGCATTGTTTAACAAGTAAGATGCTTTTATAAAATTTCCTCTTTCTATTTCCGACATTGCCCTGCTATTCATTCTTTCCTCTGCATTACTACATCCTATAAATAACATGGTTATTAATAGAATACTTAGATATTTAATTTTTTTCATAATTCCTCCAAAGAATTTAATATATTATTTTTTCTTATTCATAGTATAACAAAAAATAACTAATTAATCACGAAAAAAGTCTATATAGAGTATCTCTATATAGACTTTTTTGTTTTATTATAAGACTTTTATTTATTCTTTATCTCACATTGAGCAACTGACAATTTTGCTATTGGGATTCTATATGGTGAGCAACTAACATAAGCTAGTCCTATTGAATGGAAAAATTCAATACTTTTTGGATCTCCTCCGTGCTCTCCACAAACTCCTATTTTAAGATCATTCTTTATCTCCCTTCCAAGTGTTGTTGCCATTTTCATTAATTTTCCAACACCCTTAACGTCTATTGTCTCAAATGGATCTGCATCTAATATCTTTTTATCTTTATAATCAGATATAAACTTTCCTGCATCATCTCTAGAATATCCAAATGTTATTTGAGTTAAATCGTTTGTTCCAAAGCTAAAGAAATCAGCTTTTTCTGCTATTTCATCTGCTGTTATACATGCTCTAGGAACTTCTATCATTGTTCCTATTTTATACTCTAGTTTAGCTTCTGATTCTATTATTATTTCATCTGCTAATTTCTCTAATTTCTCTCTTAAGTAACCTAATTCTTCTACTTTTCCAACTAACGGAATCATTATTTCAGGTTTGACATCTATACCTGTTTTTTGAATCTCTATAGCTGCTTCTATTATTGCTCTAGTTTGCATTTCGTATATTTCTGGATATGTAATCCCTAATCTACATCCTCTGTGCCCTAACATTGGATTTACTTCTTCTAATTTTTCCATTCTATTTTCTATATCTTCTAAACTAATTCCCATACTATTTGAAAGTTTTTTCTTTTCTTCTAATTCATGAGGTAAAAATTCATGTAGCGGTGGATCGATTAATCTAACCGTCACACTATTTCCTTTCATCTCTATAAATATCCCTTCAAAATCTAATCTTTGAAGTGGTAATATATGTTCTAAAGCTTTCATTCTTTCCATTTTATTTTCTGAAAGAATCATCTGTCTAACAAAATTTATCTTCCTCTCTTCAAAAAACATATGTTCTGTTCTACAAAGCCCTATTCCATTTGCACCAAAATCATATGCTACTTTTGCATCCATAGGTGTGTCAGCATTAGCTAACACTTTCATAGTTCCTATCTCACCAGACCAATCTAAGATCGTTCTGAATTCCTTTGTTAATCCTGAGTCACTTTTTTCCAACTCTCCTAAATATATATTTCCGGTACTTCCATTTAGTGAGATATAATCTCCTTCTTTCACTAAAATATCTCCGACTCTAAATTCTTTACTCTCTTCGTCTAACTCTAGTGATCCACATCCACATATACAACATCTTCCCATTCCACGTGCTACTACTGCTGCATGAGAGGTCATTCCTCCACGTACAGTTAATATTCCATCTGCAATGTGCATACCTTCAATATCTTCTGGTGAAGTTTCTAATCTTACTAATATTCCACCTTTATTTTCTTTGATTTTTTCAGATGTGAAATAAACTCTTCCAACTGCTGCTCCTGGAGAGGC
>JAGLEA010000131.1 GCA_023145315.1 Psychrilyobacter sp. | reverse complement strand
TCAGGTTCTATCATCATTATTGCATCTTCTTTTGTAATTTTACCTTCTTCTACTAGATCAGTAGCTATTTTTATAGCTGCACTTGCTGTTCTTTTTCCATTTCTAGTTTGAAGTATATATAGTTTATGACTCTCAATTGTAAATTCTATGTCTTGCATATCTTTATAGTGATTTTCTAATAGATCACATAAATTTAGTAATTCTTTATATGTTCCTGGCATTACCTCTTCTAATTCCTCTATTTTTTTAGGAGTTCTAATTCCTGCTACAACGTCTTCACCCTGTGCATTTATTAAGAATTCACCATATAATTTATTTTCACCACAAGAAGGGTTTCTAGTAAATATTACTCCTGTTCCAGATGTATCTCCCATATTTCCAAATACCATAGATTGTATAGTTACACCAGTCCCTATTTCATGTGGAATATTGTTTAAGTTACGATAGTATATAGCTCGAGGATTATTCCAAGAGCTAAATACTGCTTCGATGGCTGCTAATAGCTGCTCCATAGGTTCGTCAGGAAAATCAAATTTTACTTCAGATTTAAAGAGTTCTTTATATTTTTTAATATACTCCTCTTTCTTCGTCCCAGTTTGTTCAAGTTCTTTTTCAAGTAAATCGTACTTGTACTTTTCAATACCATATACTACCTCCGAAAACATTTGTATGAATCTCTTATAACTATTAAATGCAAACTGTTCATTACCTGTTTGCTTGGCCAACGATTTATATGTTTGATCATTTAAACCTAAGTTTAATATTGTATCCATCATCCCAGGCATTGATATTGCTGCACCTGACCTAACAGAGACAAATAACGGATTATCTCCTCCAAAAACCTTTCCTGTACTAACCTCTAATTCTTTAAGATTTTTAATAATTTCTAATTTAAAACTTTCCCAAATTTTCATATCTTCTTCATAATATTTCATACATGTTTCTGTTGTAATAACAAAACCTTGTGGTATTGGTAGCCCTAACTTTGTCATCTCTGCAAGGTTAGCACCCTTTCCTCCTAGTAACGCTTTCATTTCCTTATTACCCTCATCAAAAGAATAAATAAACTTCTCCATTATAATCCCCCCTATAAAATTACCCTTTAATTAATTTTAAGATTATTTCAGCTGTTTCCTCTATGGCTTTTTCCGATACATCTATCACTGGACATCGTAATTTCTTCATTATGTGATCTGAATAATCAAGCTCTTCTAATATTCTTTCAAAAGAAGCATAACTATCAGCTCTTCCCTCTGCTTTCATAGTTTTTAACCTTTGTTCTCGTATCTTATTCAATTTATCTATCGAAATAGTTAATCCTATTACTTGTGTTGCACTAAATACTTCTTTTGGTATCTGTACTTCTGGAACTAGTGGGATATTTATTATTTTTAAACCACTTTTATTTGCTAAATAGATAGATAGTGGTGTTTTAGAAGTTCTTGATAATCCCACGATTAGAAGGTCTGCTTCTAATATTCCACGGGCTATCTTTCCATCATCATATTTTACTGCAAATTCCATCGCTTCTATCCGTTTAAAATATTTATCATCCATTATTTTTAATGATTTTTTCGTTGTTTTCTCATATAATTTTTTAAATCCATGTCTAAAAATGTCATAGATATCAAAATGAACTATCTCATTTTCAAAACATATTCTCTCTAATTTTCTTACTTCTTTCTTATCTTTTAGGCTATAAAACAACAATATTTCAGAATTTAATTCATCTAATTTTTCTAATTCATCTAATTTTTTACTCGATATCTCTATTAACTTAAAGTTTTCACGATTAAGCTCGTGCCTTAATACTCTTAATATTAAGCTCGAATCAATCATTTCTTTATCTTGTACAAAATATACATTAATTATTTTAATCCACTCCTTTTTCGACTTCTTGATAAGATATTAACCTTTCTATGGTTAAAAGTCAATCGTTTTTGTCGTTTTTGTCGTTTCTTAAGTAACTTTTGTTATCTTATTAGTATAATGTTATTAACTTACCTTTTTTATACATATTTAATAGTATTTTTAACTCTTTTAATTTTTTTATCAACCCTTTTCCTGGATCTGTATCTCTCACTTTTTTTCTATTTGCTTTTTCCATTACTTCTATTACAGAAATTATTTCATGACCATCTTTTACTGCTTCTTCTATTGTTTTAAATGGTTCATGAGAAGCTAATCTTAGTCCATATGAATTATAAATTAGTGTATATCCAGCTATTCCAGTACTTGATTGATAAGCTTTTGAAAGTCCTCCATCGATTACCAATAGTTTTCTTCCTGCACGGAGTGGTAGTTCACCTTTTTTTAGTAAAACAGGTGTATGACCATTTATGATATGACCATTTTCTATCTCAACATCAAAATGTTTCATTATTTTTAGGATTACTTCTTCTTCTTCCCTTAATTCATAATATGGGTTTTTCTCCTCTTTATGTGTTTCTTTCTCTGCTATAAAATACCTTTCAAATGTTTTCATCTCTTTCTTTCCAAATAGAGGTGAACACTCTCCTGTCCACATATACCAAAACCAATCTAAATTTCTATCCTCTTCCTTATTAAAATAGGCTTTTCTAGCTACTTTTTCAAACTTATCTAGGAGAGGTTTTCCACAATATTCTTTTCCATCAATAGCCAGACACTTATAAGAACCATCACTATTTAGAGGAACACAACCGTGAAACATCAATTGATTGTTATATTTTAAATATATATGACCATTCGAAAAAAAGAAATGAGCATGTTTTTGTAACTCTCCACTCTTTTTAAAATAATTAGCCACTTTTTTTATTATTTCTTCTTCTCTTTCTGTTAATTTATATGGTTCTTTTGGATCTATCGTTGGAAAGTTGTTGCTAGTTAATTTATATTCTTTTTCATCTAGTATAATAGTTCCTTTTTCATAGTCTATTTTTTCCAAAAGAAGTCTATTTTCCATTTTAAATTCTGGATGTTTTTTTATTGCTTGCCCTTCTAATTTAAATTGAATTATAGATATAGCTTTATGCATCTGTCCCCTTACATGTTGCTCCCTTTTATTAAAGAGTTCCTCCAAATTAGAGATAGGTAAGAATTCTGTACACGGATCGTTCCCATAAGTTTCCATAGCAAATCTTCCTAGTGGTAGCAAATTAATCCCATAGCCCTCTTCTAAAGTTTTTAAATTACTATATCGAAGTGAGATTCTAAGAACATTAGCTACACATGGTAAATTTCCTTTAGAAGCTCCTATCCACAAAATATCATGATTTCCCCACTGTATATCGCAGTCATGATGTGCTATTAATCTATCCATTATTTTATGTGGATCAGCACCTCTATCATATATATCTCCTAATATATGTAGTTTGTCTACTGATAGTTTTTGTATCAGATTTACAGCTTGTATAATAAAATCATCTGCTATTTCTAGCTCTATAATCGTTGAAATTATTTGAGAATAATAATCTTCCTTATTAAATTCATTACTATTTAAAGTTAATAGTTCTTCTAATATATATGCATAATCTTTCGGTAAAGATTTTCTTACTTTAGACCTCGTGTATTTTGAAGATACCAATTTAAATAAGATTAGTATTCTTTTTATCGAAATCCTATACCAATGGTCTCTTTCTTCTTTATCTAATTTTATTGTTTCTAGTATTTTCTCAGGGTAAAATATCAATTTTGAAAAATTATGTTTTTCCTCTAATGATAATATATCTCCAAATAATTCATCTATCTTTATTTTTAAACTTCCTGATGCGGTTTTAACCAAATGTCTAAAAGCATTATACTCACCATGTAGGTCAGTCAAATAATGCTCTGTTCCCTTTGGAAGATTTAAAATTGCTTCTAAATTTATAATTTCACTAGTTACTTCTTCTATATTTTTATATTGTTTTGACAATAATTTATAGTATTTTTTTTCCATTTTCCACCATCCTAATGATTATTTGTATCAATTAATCCTTTTATGTACAGTTTACTCACTTTATATCAAAAAAGCAACTTAAATAAAAATATTGACAAATTATCACAAGTATATTATAGTTTATGTGTGCATATGCACGAAAGGAGGAGTTATGAGGAGTCGGAAAAATAGGTGTTGTCGATTTTTAGAAAATGAAATTACATATAAACCAACAGGAATTACCATGAAAGAGATCCAAGTTAACAATATTGAAGCAGATGAATTTGAAGCTATAAGAATTTGCGATTATGAAGGTCAAAGCCAAATTGAAGCTAGTGCTTTAATGGAGATTTCTCGTGGAACTGTCCAAAGGCTATTAAATTCTGGAAGAAAAAAAATTATCGATAGTTTTTTAAATAAAAAAGCTATAATTATTAAAAACAAACATTAACATTAGAGACTAATATAAATTATAAGGAGGAATAAATTATGGAATTAAGAATTGTATTTCCAACAAATGACAGATTAAACATTGAGGAACACTTCGGGCATTGCACAGAATTTAAAGTATTGAATACAAAGGATGGAGAGGTCGTATCAGAAGAGTTTCTTACTCCACCACCTCATGCTCCAGGTGTATTACCTAAATTTTTAGGTGAACACAAGGTTACTACTATTATCACCGGTGGGATGGGAGCAATGGCTATCAAGCTTTTCAAAGCACAAGATATAGATGTTATCTTAGGAGCTAAAGGAACTATTTTAGACAATTTAAAGACATTCTTAGAAGGAGAGTTAGCGTCTAATGGAACTAGTTGCTCTCACACCCATGGCGATCATCAGTGCAATAATTAAATAACTATAATAAAAGAAATTAGGAGGAGTAATATGAAAATATCTATATGTTCAAAAAAAGAGGGGTTAGATAGTTTAGTTGATGAGAGGTTTGGTAGGACAGAAAACTTTACTATTATAGATCTCGATACAATGGCTATTAAAACTATTAAAAATAATGCTAAAGATCAAGTCAGTGGTGCAGGTGGAGAAGCAGTTAAATTACTTTCAAAACATAGTGTAGATATCGCTATCGTTCCACACCTTGGACCTAAAGCTGAAACAGCTATGGAAGCTTTTGAGATAAAAACTTTTTCTCAAGAGGATTATAAGAGTGTAGGAGAAGTTTTAAAAGCATATCAAGCTGGTAAATTAAAAGAAATAACAAAAAAGAAGGGATTAACAAGAGTATGAAAATAGCTATTTTAAGTGGAAAAGGAGGAACTGGAAAAACTACTGTAACTTCTAATTTTGCTATAAATATAAAAAATTCTATTAGTTTAGATTCAGATGTTGAGGAACCTAACTTACATATTTTCATGGATATGAAAAATTCTACCTCTGAACCTGTATATACATACTTTCCATCTATTGATAAAAATCTTTGCACACTTTGTGGTAAATGTGGAGATTTTTGTAACTATAGTGCTATCATTCCAGCTAAAAATAAAGTTATTGTTTTTAAAGAAAGCTGTCATGACTGTGGAGGATGTAAATTAGTATGCCCTAATGGAGCTATTAGTTATGATAAACGTGAGGTTGGTAAAATATTTAAAGGTAAAACAAAATATAATACAGATCTTTCTTATGGTGCTTTAAATATTGGTGAGATGTCAGGTGTGAAAATTATAAATCAATTAAAAAGATCTTTTAATTCAGATGAAAGAACTACTTTTATTGATTCTCCTCCTGGAACTTCATGTGCTACAGTAGAAGCAGTAGAAGGTGTTGACTACGCTATAATTGTTTCTGAACCTACTCCATTTGGTGTTAGTGATATGAAGATGGTAGTAGAGATGTTACGTGAGATGAGAATTCCATTTGGTCTTATAATTAATAAAGCCGGACTGGGAGATGATGAAATCTATCATTATTCTAAAATTGAAAAAATTGAGATTTTAGGAGAGATTCCTTTTGATAAAAAAATAGCTGAACTCTATGCTAATGGAGAAAATTTTAGTGAGTCAATTCCTGAATATCAAAACTTTTTTAAAAATATTTATAAAAACATAATAGAAGGGAGAGGATCACTATGAATATAAATGAAATTGTAGTTATCTCTGGTAAAGGTGGTACTGGAAAAACTACATTAACAGCCTCTATTATCCCATATTTAGAAGATTTAGTCATTGCTGATTGTGATGTAGATGCTCCTGACCTTAATATTCTTTTAGATCCTAAAATAATAGATACTCATAAATTTATAGGATTAAAAAAAGCTATTATAGATCATGAAAAATGTATAAAATGTGGCCTCTGTAAAACACATTGTAAATTTAATGCTATTTCTAAAGAGATAATCCTTTC
>JAGLEA010000130.1 GCA_023145315.1 Psychrilyobacter sp. | reverse complement strand
GGAGAAGAAACTTCTGGAAAATTAGTTTCCGAAGTTAGAAAAATAGCTAAAAAAAGAGCTATTGAAAATAGTAAAAAAAATATTATTATCGATGGATCTCCTGGAATTGCATGTAATGTTATTAGTTCTATAACTGGTAGTAGTCAAGTTATTATTGTAACTGAACCTACTTTTTCTGGTCTTCATGATCTCAAAAGAATATATGAGTTAACCCAAAAATTTAATTTGAAAGTTCAAGTAGTTATTAATAAATATGATATTTCTTTCAAACACTCAGACCTTATCATAAAATATTGTAAAGAAAATAATATTTCTGTGGGATTGAAAATTCCATTTACTAAGAAAATCGTGAAATCTATTGTAGATAAAACTATTCCTTCTATTAAGGAATTTGAATTTTTTAAAGAGATTGGATTTTTTAAATTTGTAGATACTTTAAAGCAATAATTTAGAAAAAAACTCCTAAAACTATAGTTTTAGGAGTTTTTTTTCTATTTACAATATTCTATTACTAAATTCGCTGTATTTACTAATCCATCTACATGTGTTCTTTCAAAAGAATGTGATGCATCTACTCCTGGCCCTATAAGAGCATGTTTTATTTGTGCTCCCCCTCTCATAAGAGCTGAAGCATCAGAACCATAGTATTTATATATATCTATCACGTAATCTATCTTATTTTCTTTAGATAATTTTACTAATCTTTTTTTCATAGAAAGATCGTAAGGACCAGAAGAATCTTTAGCGCATATTGTTACTTTACTCTCATCTGATGTTTGACCTATTCCTGGAGATGCCATATCTATAGCTAATATCTCACAAGTCATAGGAGTAGCTATTCCCGATGCCCCATGCCCTACTTCCTCGTAGTTTGATATGAAGAAATCTAGTGTATATTCAGGAGTTATATTGTTTTCTAATAAAAATTTACAAACTCCTAATATTATTGCTACAGCAGCTTTATTATCTAAATGACGACTTTTAATATATCCAGATTTTGATAATTCTACTCTCGGATCAAAATAAATGAAATCTCCTATATTAATTCCTAATTTTTCTACATCTTCCTTATTTTCTACAATCTCGTCTAATCTAACTATCATATTATCATCTGTTCGCTTATCTTCTCTAGGAGCTCCACCATAGTTATGCACTGATGATTTTTCAAATAAAATAGTCCCTCTAATCTCTTTCTCATCAAGTGTAGATACTGTACAGTATTCTCCATCCACTGAATTCCATGAAAATCCACCAATTTGAGTTAACTTTAGTGTTCCATTTGAATTTATCTCTTTTACCATAGCTCCTAATGTATCTATATGAGCAGCTACTATCTTACTCTCTTTTTTCTTTCCTTCCATTGTTATTTTTAACGCACCTTTAGGTGTTATTATCGGAGTCATTCCTAATTCCTCAAATTTTGTTTTAGTGGCTAATATAGCCCTGTCTGTATCACCACTAGGGCTTGGTATATTTAATATTTCTACTAAGCTTTCTACCATATATTCTTTATTTATTTTCATTTTATTTCTCCTCTTTATCCTATTTTTTTTTCTACTACTTTTAGTATTGATTCTTTTAATACCATTGCTTTTCCCTCTATCTCAATATAATTTGTTCTAAATTTTTCTACTAAATTAGAATCATCTAATCCACCTAAATTAATTTTTACATTTAGTATAGCACCTCTAATCCCTACTTCTAAAAGCATAGCTCCTACACCTAGGTCAGTTATAGCATTCATATTCCCATATTCATAGAAAAATGGTAAAGTCTCCATAGCTTTCAACGAAACTTCTGCTATTTCAAATGGAACTTCTGTTGCTCTTAATGTTGCTTTTTGTATCTCTTCTAACCTTATTGTTTTTTCTTCTACACTCTCTTTAGGTAGTCTGAAAGATTTCATTAATTCATTAAATGATGCCGTATCTTCATCTATTAATAGATCTATTTTCTCACGAATTTTTAATAATGAGTCATATTTTTCTATAAACTCATCTTTTATCATCTCATCGTATTCTCTATATTTTTTCTTATTTATAGCTAGTGCTGCCATCATTCTAGATAGTGCTATTCCTAGAGATGATGCTAGTGCTGATACACTTCCACCTCCTGGTGCTGGTGCATCTGAGTCAACTACATCTATAAATTCCTTTAATTTCATATCTAAATAACTCATATTTCACTCCTTATTTATTATTTATTTTATTCATCTGGATTATTTTTTTACTCTCTCCATAGCAATCAGCAATAAATGATCCAATTTTAGGGATTTTTGTCATGGGTAAAACTTTCCCCTCTGTAACAACTTGTTGTCCATTTTTATAAACATCCTTTGCATGATTAATTCCAAAGTGATACATGATATAAGGTAGATTAGGGGCATCAAAAACAACAAAGTCAGCTTTTTTACCTACAGTAATACTTCCTACTTCCTCACCTCTATCTACAGAAAAAGCCGAATTTATCGTTACTGCAGATATTACCTCTTTTGGTGTCATCTTTAATTTTAGTGATCCGAGCTGCATAGCTAGTTGTAAATTTTCTGTAGGAGAGCTTCCTGGATTATAATCTGTAGATAGTGCTACTGCTACTCCCTCTTCAATCATTAATCTTGCATTTGCATATTCTTTATTCAAATTAAATGATGTTGTTGGTAAGATGTCTGCTATAACACCTTTTTCCGCCATTTGTTTTATCCCATGTTCGCTTGTTGCCATTAGATGGTCTGCAGAAAAAGCTCCTAATTCTGCTGCTAGTTCTGCTCCACCTAAAGTAACTATCTCATCTGCATGAATTTTTATTTTAAATCCTAGTTCTTTTGCAGCATTTAATATTTTTCTAGTTTGTTCTACTGAAAACACTCCCTCTTCACAAAAAACATCACAAAATTCTGCTAGTCCTGATTCCATTATTTGAGGTAATCCTTCTATAATCTCATCTACAAACTTATCTGGATTACTCTTATATTTAGGAGGTACTGCATGTGCTCCTAAATATGTTGATACTAGATCAATTGGATGATCTTCATTAAGTTTTTTTACTACTTCTAATTGTTTCATCTCTGTTTCTAAATCTAATCCATATCCACTTTTTGCCTCTACAGTCGTTACACCAAATGATAACATTATATCTAAACTTTTCTTAGCTTTATCATATAGTTCCTCAAAAGTAGCTTCTTTAGTAGAATTTACAGTACTTAGGATTCCACCACCTGCATTTAAGATATCCATATATGGAACTCCCTGTAATTTTTGGGCAAACTCATTTTCACGACTTCCACCATGGACCAAATGAGTATGAGGATCTATAAGACCTGGTGTTACAGTCATTCCAGTTCCATCTTTTACTATTGTTTTTATCCCTATGTGTTTTAGATCTATTATTCCAGTTCCTACTTCTAAAAACTTCCCATCTTTTACTATAATATATCCATTTTCTAATATTTCTATATTATCCATCTCTTGTCCTCTTTTAGGTGATTTTCCCTCTCCTATAGTTACAAGATTACTTATATTTTTAATTATTAAATCCGCTTTCATAATTCTCCTTTTTCATTTCATAGGTTTTTTACTCTATTAAATATTTGTTTCCAAGACTTTT
>JAGLEA010000013.1 GCA_023145315.1 Psychrilyobacter sp. | reverse complement strand
CTGTACCTGGAGGCCCAAAAAATATTGAATTAACCATCTTTCCCTTGTTAATCAATTTTTTTAAAATACTTTTTTCCCCTATTATTTTCTCTTGTCCTACATACTCTTCTAAAGTTTTAGGTCTCATAGAATATGCTAGAGGTCTTGCATTGTCAAAATTTTTCTGAAAAAGTGTTTTCATATTAGGCTCCATTATATCATATATTTCATTTTTTGTACAGGTCTATTTCATTTTCTGAACAATATAAAAAGGCTAACCAACATTAGGTTAACCCTCTATCTTCTAACTTACTAAATATAGTAATAATGCTGTAATTAAAAATCCAGCTGCTACATATTCTGTTGTTTTTGCTAAAGGTCCACCGTCATCATGAACACCAAAAAGACTATTTGTTGCTCCAGTACCTATTCCACCACTCATACCTTTACTTCTGTCAGGTTGAATTATAACTAATACGATTAGTGCAATCGCAAGTATAAATAATATTACCGTAAATAATGTTGCCATTTTTTTGCCTCCTAAATTTCCTTATATTGAGTTTATTATATCTTATTTTGTGCTATTTGTAAAAGGTTTGTTTTATTTACCTGTTTATTTTTTTGACAAGATATCTCTAACTGCTAATATACCCATAACAGCTGCTATATTAAGTCCACTTCCATAACCTGAGCTATCTCCTGCAGAGTATAATCCCTTTACTGTTGTTTCCATATTTGAATCTAACTCCATTCTAGTACTTCTAAATTTTATCTCTGGAAAATATAATAATAAATCATTAGAAGCAAATCCAGGAGTTACCTTATCATGAACCTCTATAAACTCCATAATATTATCTAGAATTCTTTTGGGACAAGCTAACGAAATATCTCCAGCAACATAATCTGTTGTTGTAGGAATTATATTTAGTCTTGATATTTTTTCCTCTGTAGATCTTCTACCAGCTTTTAAGTCACCATATGATTGACACATTAGTTTCCCACCTGTAAGCATAGTTGACATCTTTGCTATAGATGACGCATATTCAAAAGGTTGATTAAATGGTTCTGTAAACGATTTTGTACATAGTAGTGCTAAATTTGTATTTGTAGATTTTTTATTTTTGTATGCATGACCATTAGCTAACATAATATCATCTTTATGCTTTTCTGCTGCTATAAATCCACTTGGATTACTACAGAAAGTTCTCATTTTGTCATTATATTTTTTTGTATAAAAAACCATCTTTGCTTCATAGAAATTTTTATTAATAGTTTTCATTATCACATCTGGTATTTCTACTCTTACACCTATATCTACTGACCCTGCACTATATCCTATATCATGCTTTTGGCACATCTTCATCATCTTCTTAGCACCACTTCTACCTAATGCAGAAACTATATGATTACTGTATAGTTTTTCCTCTTCTTCACTTGCTTTTATTGTTATTCCTTTAATTTCATTATTTTCTATAATAAAGTCTAAAAAGTCCGTATTTGGTGAAAACTCAATACCTTTTTCTAGTAAAACATCTATTAATTTTGTGTAAAGTTCACGAGATCCATCTGTTCCTAAATGCATTGTAGGAGTATCTACTAATTGGATATCATTTTCTATACAACTTCTTTTTATTTTTTCCATCTCATCATTATATTTTAGGCCTGTAGGTTCATCTCCAAACCCAAAGTCTCTATATATTCCTGCAACATATTGAATAGTGTCATTAACTAGATCCTTACTTGTAATAGTATGAACATCTCCACCTACTCTATAATCCATATTGAATTTTGAATCTGAAAAAGCTCCAGCTCCACTAACACCGTATATGATAGCACAAGTTGGACAATTTACACATCTACCTAAAGTTTCCTTAGGGCAAACTCTCTTTTTCAACATTTGTCCCTTATCTACAATCATTATTTTTAATTCTGGGTTGGCATTTATAGCTTCATAAGCACCAAAAATACTAGATTGTCCACCACCAACAAATATAATATCGAAACTTCTTTTATTCTTCATAATCAAACTCCTAATTAAATTATTATTTTCTTATAAACTAACATCATATTATATCATAATATACATATATTTCAACATTTTTTTGAAAGTTGTAAAGCAACTAATCTTTTTTTCTATAAGCTTGATTGACATATAAATTTAAGCTATCTGTACTTTCATATATTATTTCCATAGAGTTTAGCTCTATTGCTCCTAAAACACCCGTATCATAACTTCCCGTATCTATAGAAATTTTTTGCTTATCTACAAAGTGTATTTTTCCATCTAAATTAGGAGTATGCCCATAGACTACTATTTTATCGGTTTTTAATAGAGGGAAATCAATAAATTTATTCCTAATCCAAGTCATGTCATAGGGAATTTGTTCCTCTATTGTTTTTTCAGGATCGATTCCACCATGGACTATAAAATACTCCCCTAAGTCTACAGCTACTGGCATTTCTTTAATATATTTAAGGTGTTTTTCCAAAGTTATATAATCTTTTTTATATGATCTAATCGTTTCTCGTCCACCATTTCTATACCAAGCAAATAGATTTCCATCTTCTATTCCCTTTACCATTAGATCTTCATGATTTCCAAATACATGGATTATATCGTTTCCATCTTCTACTAATTTTTCTATAGTTTCATACATTTCCAAACTCTTAGCTCCCCTATCACACGAGTCACCGTTTATAATTAAGATATCCTTCTCACCTAATTTAATTTTTTCAAAAATTCTTAAAAAAACATCATGATATCCATGAATATCACTTATTACCCATATTTTATTGTAACTTTTCATATCTAATTTCATTATTCCCATATTATTCCCCTCACTTATTTTATTTCATCTACTTTAAATTTTTCCACTATATCTACTCGAAGTGGAACTTCTTTTATTTCACCATCATTTCTTTTTAGATAATCTATAGATATATCTCTAACTAATTTTATAGTCTTTACATCATGAACTATATCAACAAATTTTAGATCTGATATCCCACTTTGCCTTGTTCCAAATATCTCTCCTGGTTTTCTTAATCTCAAATCTTCCTCTGCTATGAGAAATCCATCTGTAGTCGATTCCATTACTTTTAATCTTGATTTTGATATATCGTTATCTGTTTTTGCGACTAGAAAACAATATGATTTATGTTGTCCCCTTCCTACTCTTCCACGAAGTTGATGAAGCCCTGCTAACCCAAATCTATTGGCATTTGTAATCATCATAATAGTTGCATTTGGAACATTTACTCCTACTTCTATAACTGTAGTTGAGACTAATATTTGAATATTGTTTTTCTTAAACTTTTGCATAATTAATTCTTTTTCTGTGTTTTTTAATTTCCCATGTAGAAGTCCTATCTTAAATTCTGGAAACTTATGTATCATCTCCTCATATAGCTCTGTAGCAGATTTAACTGCTAGCTTTTCACTCTCCTCTATAAGGGGAGCTACCATATAACATTGTCTGCCCTTCACTAATTGTTTTCGGATAAACTCATAAGCTTTTTCCGTATCGATTTTTGATTCTATCCATTTTGTTTTTATAGGTGTCCTTCCTGGTGGTAGTTCATCTATTATAGAAACATCTAGATCACCATATATACTTAGAGCTAAAGATCTAGGAATAGGAGTCGCACTCATAACTAACAGGTTAGCTATCTCACCTTTATCACGTAGTTTTTTCCTCTGTTCTACACCAAATCTATGCTGTTCATCTACTACTATCAATCCTAATTTCTGAAACTCAACATGATCTTCTATTAGAGCATGAGTCCCTACAACTATATCAACAACTCCAGCTTTTATCTCTGCTAGTAACTTTTCTCTTTTCTTCCCCTTTATACTCCCAGTCAATATTTCTACTCTAACTCCCAATTCTCTCAAATCATCTACAACTGACAAATAATGCTGTGTAGCAAGTATCTCTGTAGGAGCCATTATTACACCTTGATATCCATTTTCTACCAAGTATAGTAACATCAATATAGCTACTATAGTCTTTCCTGATCCTACATCTCCTTGAATTAATCTGTTTACAATTTTTCCTTGAGATAGATCTTTATAGATCTCAGTAATAACTTTTTTTTGTGCCCGTGTCAGTTCAAATCCTAAGCTATTCATATATTTTTTAACCATGTGACGATCATCATTTAACTTATATTTAGAACTGTTAGAAGCATCTAGTTGAAACCTTTTTGAGAGTATTCCCAATTCTAATATTAGGAGTTCTTCTACTGCAAATCTAGACTTAGCTTCCTCTATTTCTTCTAATGTTTTTGGCATGTGAATTTTTAATATTCCTTCTTTTCTGCCTATTAATTTATATTCTTTTCGTATCTCTAGAGGTATATTTTCTTCTACTAGAGGTAAATATTTTTTTATAGTTGCTTTTATAATCTTGCGAATAGTATTTTGCGTAAGCCCCCTATTCATACTATATATTGGTTTCACCTC
Organism: Psychrilyobacter sp.; assembly: GCA_023145315.1. Lineage (GTDB taxonomy): Bacteria > Fusobacteriota > Fusobacteriia > Fusobacteriales > Fusobacteriaceae > Psychrilyobacter. The sequence goes on along the minus strand of JAGLEA010000013.1, from coordinate 416 downwards.
TTCACTAAGTGATCCATTATATTTTCTGTATTCAGGGCTAGATATTTGAAAATTATATCCTCTTTTTACATTCCCTATAAATATATACTTCTCTCCTATTTCTAACGACTTCTTTAGATACGGCATTTGAAACCACACTAGATCTAATATTCCTGTCCCATCAGTTATACGAGCGATTGTCATGGTTTTTCGTGTTCGTGTTTTTCTATTTTCTATCGAAATTATACTTCCTATAACTACGACATATTCTTCCGATCTTATATCACCTATTTTTTTTATGTTTGATCTATCTTCATAGGTTCTAGGGTAATATGTTATCAAATCCATAATCGTTCTTATACCTAAATTTCTAAGGGAGGTTAGAGTTTTTTCACCTACACCTTTTAGATCTATTTTTTCTATTTTATTGTATAAAT
>JAGLEA010000129.1 GCA_023145315.1 Psychrilyobacter sp. | reverse complement strand
TCTATTTCAGGGATTTCTATAATTTTTATTTCTTCTTCTTGTTTTTCTTCTTTTTTGTCCTCTTCCTCTTCTAGAATTTTTACTTTTATCTCCTCTACTTCTTCCGCTATATTATCTTCTACCAAATCTATAACAGGTTCAATAGATTTTGGAACAATAGATTTTTTGTTAAAATGTAAATACATTTTTTTTATAAATTCCTCATCTTCCTCATAGATAAATTGAAATGAGTTAGAAATAAGCCATTCTTTATCATCTTCAGGTATAGAGTCAGAAGTGACATAGTATTTTGCAGTATTTGGTAGTGCTACTTTATCAAAAACAAGAGATAAGACATCTTTTGTATGATCATCTAAGCTTACCCCTAATAATACTAATTTTTTACCTTCTAATTCAACTTTTAATTTATTCCAAAAATGATTATATAGTTTTAGCTGTTTAGCTTTTCTCATATTTTGAGATGTTAATATAATCCTCTCTTTGTGGGTATAATCACCCAGTATTTTAAATAGATTAGTTGTTTTATCCTTAATTTCTTTTTCATGAAAAAGATTATGAATCTCCCCTTGATCCCATATTTTTTCCAATATTTCAGAATGGCTATGAGTAATAACCGTTTCAATAACATCAATTTCAGAAAGGTATGAATATGGTGTCATATCTCCCTCTATATATAGTTCATCACGTAATTTTTCTATTAAATGTATCATTGTACCGGTTCCACTATCTAAAAATGTTTGGCAAACTTCTGCAAGATTACTTCTATCTGCTACTCTATTCTTCATTTCTTCTGAAAGTTCCCCGTAGATCTTAATAGAAAGATCTATTTTTGTAGGAATTTCAAAATATTTATTTATATTGTCACCTATCCATAGTGCATAACTGTCATAATTCACTTGCTTAAAAATCTCCAAAATAGCCTCCTAAATTTTACTGTTTTGTCAATTATACTTCATTTTGTTGCTATAAACAATGAATTATAAAAACTATATATTTTGTTTATCATCTTAATCAAAAGTATATATAATTTAAACATATAAAAGTTGTAAAAATTATGAGTTTATTGTACTATTAAAGTGTGAAATGTGTCAATAATCGTTAAAAATAAAATATGAGGTGATGAGATGAAAAGAATAGATCTAATTAAAGTCACAGATGCTGTAGAGGCTATGTGTATAGATGCTAACTATAACCTAGGTTCTGATGTTTTAGACAATTTGAGGAAAATTTCCAAATCTGAAGTTTCTCCAGTAGGAAAAAGTATATTAAATCAAATAGTTACAAATCACGAGTTAGCTGCTGAAACACAAGTTCCAATGTGTCAAGATACAGGAATTGTAGTAGTTTTTTTAGAAGTGGGAACAGAGGTACATATTGATGGCGATATCTATGAAGCTATTAATGAAGGTATTAGAAGAGGATATGAAAAGGGATTCCTTAGAAATTCTGTTGTAAAACATCCATTTGATAGAGTAAATACAAAAGATAACACTCCAGGAATTATTCATACAAAATTAGTTCCAGGTAGTGATAAAGTAAAAATAATCGTGGCTCCTAAGGGTGGAGGAAGCGAAAATATGAGTGCAATCAGGATGTTAAAACCTGCTGACGGTATTGATGGTATCAAAAACTTCATTGTTGAAACTATCAAAAATGCTGGTGGAAATCCATGCCCTCCTATTATTGTAGGAGTAGGAATTGGTGGATCTTTTGAAAAAGCAGCTCTTTTAGCAAAAGAATCACTTATGAGAGATGTTAATGATAGTAGTACAAATCCATTAAACGCCAAATTAGAAGATGAATTATTAGAGTTAGTAAATAAAACAGGAGTAGGTCCTATGGGGCTTGGAGGTAGAAATACTGCTATAGCTGTCAAAGTAGAAACTTATCCTTGTCATATAGCTTCACTACCAGTAGCCATCAATCTAAACTGCCATGCTGCTAGACATAAGGAGGTTATCCTATGATAAAATTAACTACACCATTTAAAAATAGTGATTTAAAAAACTTGAAATCTGGAGACACAGTACTAATATCTGGAGTAATCTATACTGCTAGAGATGCAGCACACGCTAGATTAGTTAAGTTGTTAGAAGACGGTAAAGAACTTCCATTTAATCCTGAAGGGCAAGTAATCTACTATGTAGGTCCAACACCTGCAAAACCAGGACAAGCTATTGGAAGTGCAGGACCAACAACATCTTATAGAATGGATCCCTATGCTCCTCAAATGATGGATGCTGGGATAAAAGGGATGATTGGAAAGGGTGCTAGAAGTAAAGAGGTAAAAGAATCAATTTTAAAAAATAAAGCAATTTATTTTGCCGCTGTAGGTGGAGCAGCAGCTTTAATCGCTAAATCAATAAATAAAGCAGAAGTTATAGCTTATGATGATTTAGGAGCAGAAGCAATTAGAAGGATGGAAGTAGAAGATTTTCCTGCAATAGTTATAAACGATTTAGATGGAAATGATCTCTATGAAATGGGGCAAAAAGAATATAATATAGAAGATTAAAAGTACCATTAGTAATTAATAATTGGAATCAATAATTAGTAAATAAATAATAATAAAGGGAGTAAAATTATGACTGTATATGAAGAATCACTAAAATTGCATGAAAAACACAAGGGTAAAATTGAAGTAATTTCAAAAGTAGGAGTAAAAACAAAGGAGGACCTTAGTTTAGCTTACTCACCAGGTGTAGCAGAGCCATGTATGGAAATTTCTAGAAATAAAAATAATGTTTATAAATATACAGCAAAGGGAAATATGGTAGCAATCATTACAGATGGTAC
>JAGLEA010000128.1 GCA_023145315.1 Psychrilyobacter sp. | reverse complement strand
GCAGTATTAGGATTAGGAGATATCGGTCCTGAAGCAGCACTACCAGTTATGGAAGGAAAAGCTATTTTATTCAAAGAATTTGGAGGAGTAGATGCATTCCCTATCTGCCTTGATACTACAGATACAGAGGAAATTATCAGAACTTGTAAATTATTAGCACCTTCATTTGGTGGAATAAACTTAGAAGATATCGCAGCTCCTAAGTGTGTAGAAATTGAGAGAAGACTAATTGAAGAATTAGATATCCCAGTATTTCATGATGACCAACATGGTACAGCTATCGTTACAACAGCAGCTGTTATCAACTCATGTAAATTATTAGGGAAAAACATAGAAGATCTAAGAGTTACTATGATAGGTACAGGATCAGCAGGTTCATCTATCGCTAGAATGTTAAAGGGATTAGGTGTAAAAACACTTTATGCATACAACTCAAAAGGTGTCGTAATGAAATCTAAGTATGACAAATATAGATTCTTAGTAAAAGAATTATTAGATCAAGGAGTTATTGATTCACCTGAAAATTTAGAGGAAGATACAGTAGCTGGTATGATGAAAGGAACAGATGTATTTGTAGGAGTTTCTGCAGCTGGAATGGTTACTGGAGATATGGTTAGATCAATGAACGCTGATCCTATTATATTAGCAATGGCTAACCCTACACCTGAAATTATGCCTGAAGACGCTCTTGCAGCAGGTGCAGCAGTAGTTGGAACAGGTAGATCTGATTATCCTAACCAAGTTAATAATGTATTAGCTTTCCCTGGATTATTCAAAGGAGCATTAGAAGCAGGTGCTACAGTTATCAATGATGAGATGAAAATTGCAGCAGCATATGGTATTGCCAATGTTTTAAAAGAAGAAGAGTTAAGAGCAGACTATATTATTCCAAGTCCATTTGACGAGAGAGTAGCAGAAGTTGTTGCAGAAACTGTTAAGAAAATTGCAATTGATAATAATTTAATAAGAAAAGGATAGAGTAAAAACAATTAATAGTATCTATAGGGGGATTAACATGCAAAAATTTAGAACTGAGGGAGATTCACTAGGAACAATGGAGATTCCAGCAGGAGCATACTACGGAATTCAATCAGTAAGAGCTAGAAATAACTTTGGAATTACAGGATACGGATTATCATCAACATTCATAAAGTCAATGGCAATGGTTAAAAAAGCAACTTCTCTTATGAATGCAGAAGCAGGAGTAATAGATCAAGATGTTGCTAATGCTATGGTACAAGCCTGTGAAGAGATCATCGAAGGTAAATTTCATAATGAATTTATTACTGATGTAATTCAAGGTGGAGCTGGAACATCAATGAATATGAATATCAATGAAGTTATTGCAAATAGAGCTAATGAATTAATGGGTGGACATCTTGGAAAATATGAATTTGTTACTCCTAATGACCATGCTAACTATGGACAATCGACAAATGATGTTATTCCTACAAGTGGAAAATTAACAGTAATCACACTTTCTAAAGCTCTTTTAGAGGAATTAGAAGAATTAAATAAATCGTTAGCAGAAAAAGCAGTAGAATTTGATTGTGTAATAAAGATGGGAAGAACGCATCTACAAGATGCTATACCTATTAGACTAGGTCAAGAATTCAACGCCTATGCTAGACCAATCAGAAGAGATATCGACAGAATAAAAGAAACTTTAAAAGACTTTTACTTTGTAAATATGGGAGCTACAGCTGTAGGAACTGGATTAAATGCTGATACTACATATGTTAAAGATATTGCAAAAAAACTAGCAACAGTTACAGGAATCGATTTTAAACAAAGTGCTGACTTAGTAGATGGAACTAGAAATGTAGACGTTTTTGTATGGTTATCATCTGCTTTAAAAGTTTGTGCAACTAACCTTTCTAAGATGGCAAATGACCTTAGATTAATGGCATCAGGTCCTAGAGCTGGGTTTAACGAAATAAACCTACCTATGAAGCAACCTGGGTCATCTATCATGCCAGGAAAAGTTAATCCTGTTATTCCTGAAGTTGTAAATCAAGTTTGTTTTCAAATATTTGGAAATGATCTTACAATAACTAAAGCTGCTGAAGCTGGACAATTAGAATTAAATGTTTTTGAACCTGTTTTATTCGGAAATTTATTCCAATCAATAAAAATATTGAAAAATGCAGTGCAAACACTTAACTATAACTGTATCAAAGGAATTACAGCAAATCCTGAAGTTACTAGAGAAGTTGTAGAGAATTCAATAGGAATCATCACAGCAATCAATCCTCATGTAGGATATAAAAACGCAGCTGATGCTGCTAAAGAATCATTAAAGACTGGAGAAGCAATTAGAGAAATTGTTGTAAGAAAAGGACTATTAACTCATAAAGAGCTAGATATAATTTTAGATGTATATAATATGACTAATCCTGGAATCTCAGGAAAAGAACTATTAGATGAAAAGAAAAAAAACAAATAACAACCTAAGAAAGGAAGCTAATTTAGCTTCCTTTCTTATTTTTTCTATATTTCTTGATTTTAGAGTATACTATAAGTATTATGGGTAACTTTACAGGAGGAATAATATGGATAACATCTTGACCTTGGCAATATCACTAATATATATTTTAAATTTATTTTTTATTATTACAATAATTTTTTTTGAAAGAAGAAAAAATAGTAGTACTTTAATTTGGATAACTATCCTTAGTTTTACTCACATAATTGGATTTATTCTATATATATTTTTTGGTCTTAATCTTAAAAAAAGAAGGTTCACAAAAAAATATTATAAAAAATTTATATTCAATAGGAAATACTTTACAAAAGACGCAATCTTAGACACTACATTTCATCCACAAAACAACTTGATACAACTTTTTAATGTGAAAAACCACTCCTACCTAAGAACTAAAAATCATGTAAAAGTATATACGGATGGTAAGAAATTATTTAATGATCTAAAAGAATCTTTAGAGTCTGCAAAAAAATACATTCACATGGAATACTTTATATTTGAAAATGATAAAATAGGTACAGAAATAATGGATATTTTAGTAAAGAAATCAAAAGCTGGAATAGAAGTTAAACTACTCTATGACGGGATGGGATGTATCAAAATTCCTTCTAAATTTTACAAGCAACTAGAGGACGCAGGAGGGGAAGTTTTAAACTTTTTCCCACCATTTTTTTCAAGATTTGGACTTCGTGCTAACTATAGAACCCATAGAAAAGTTGTCCTTGTTGATGGAGAGTTTGGATTTTTAGGTGGTATGAATATAGGAGATGAGTACTTAGGAGATAATAAAAAAATAGGCTATTGGAGAGACACTCATATTAGAATAAAGGGATCTGCCATTATCAGTTTGCAAAAAGAATTTTTTATAAACTTAGATTTCATGAGAGATAATAAAACATTTTTTTCAAAAAAGAAAAATTATGAGAAAGAAAATATTGATGATTACTTACACTTTAATAAAAGTAGTAGTGGTGAAAGTGATATACAAATAGTTAGTAGTGGCCCTGATTATGAGGAACCGTACATAAAAAATGGGATTTTTAAGATGATAACAAAAGCAGAGAAAAGTATCTATATTCAAACACCATATTTAATTCCAGATACTGGAGTATTAGAAGCTTTGAAAATAGCAACAATGAGTGGTGTAGAAGTGAATATCATGATACCTAATAAACCTGATCACATTTTTGTATATTGGGCTACATTATCATATATTGGTGATTTAGTTACATTAGGAGCAAAATGTTATACTTATAATAATGGATTTATGCACTCTAAAGTTCTTATTATTGATGATGAGATCTGTACTATAGGATCTACAAATATGGATATTAGAAGTTTTCTATTAAATTTTGAAATCAATGCTTTTATCTATGATTCAAAAGTCGCTATAGAGTTAAAAGAGGCTTTTATTAAAGATATCGAGGACTCTACTCTAATAACAAAAACTATTTATGAAAAAAGAGGCCCATTAATCAAAATTAGAGAATCAGTATCTCGATTATTATCTCCTATAATGTAAGATTATTTTATTTAGAGATATTTCTTTCAAAGAAAAAAAGAGCTAAAAGCTCTTTTTTTTATAGATAATTTTTTGATTCCTTTAGAAGGTTTAAGAAAAAATTCCAAACATTTTCTGTAGAAGAGATTGATAGCTTCTCCTCAGGTGTATGTACATCAAACATATTTGGACCAAATGATATCATATCACAATCAGGTAGTTTTTCTCCTAATAATCCACACTCTAATCCTGCATGGATAGCTTTTATACCAGCTTTTTTACCAGTTGTTTTTTCATGAACTTCTAATGCCATCTCTTGTAACTTTGAGTTGGGATTGTATTTCCATGCTGGGTAAGTTGCACCTTGTTCAAAGTCGGCTCCTACAACTCTTGCTAATATCTCTACTTCCTTAGTTAATTGAGTTTTACTAGCATCTACAGAACTCCTAATTGCAGATTGTAATACTACTCCACTTTTCTCAGTAGTTACTACTCCTAAATTTAAAGAAGTTTCTACTAGTCCCTCTATATCCAGACTCATTCTTTGGACACCATTTGGATATAAGTAGATCATATTTATCACTTTCTTTGTAGATTCTGCATCCATAGTTTTAGGAGTCGTTTCTACTTCTGTAAGAGTTATCTTTAGTTTAGGATCTGAAACTCTTTGTTCCTCTAATAGATCTTTTTTTATTTTCGTGATTATCTCTTCTAATTTTTGTATATCTTTAGAGTTAACTCCTATTACTGAATCTCCTTCACGAGGAATTGCGTTAGTTTTTGACCCACCATTTATCTCTACTAAGTTAATCTCTATCTCTTCTGAAATAGCCATTAATATTCTTCCCATTATCTTATTTGAGTTCCCTCTTTGCATATGGATTTCTACTCCAGAGTGACCACCAAATAGCCCTCTAATACTTATATTATAGAACTTTGAATTAGGAGTTGTTGTATATACTACAGGAACTGTTACAGTAGTTCTATTCCCACCAGCACAACTAACATATATCTCTCCTTCCTCTTCAGTATCTATATTAAATAGATGTTTACCTTCTAATAACCCTCCATCTAGTGCTATAGCACCTGACATCCCTGTCTCTTCATCAGATGTAATTAATACTTCTAATTTTGGATGTGGTATATCACTAGAATCTAGTACAGCTAATGCAAATGCTACTGCTATACCGTTGTCTGCTCCTAAAGTTGTCCCTTTTGCTTTTATGAAATCTCCATCTATCTCTAAATTAAGACCCTCTGTCTCAAAATCAAATTTTGTATCTAAATTTTTCTCCCAAACCATATCCATATGTCCTTGTAAAATTATTGTAGGAACATCTTCATATCCTGCTGTTGCTTCTTTTTTAATAATTACATTTAAAGCTTGATCTTGTATTGTTTCTAAACCTCTTGATCTACCAAAATTTGCTAGATATTCACTTACTTTTTCTTCCTTCTTTGATCCTCTAGGAATCCCACTTAACTCCTCAAAATATTGAAATACCTTGTTTGGATTTAATCCTGTTAAAACTGCCATATTCCCCCCTTTTAATCATATGTTATATTTTATAAATTATCTATTAATTCTTCTAATTCCTTTCTATCCTCTACTGTTAAGTCATATCCTGATTCTAAAATTTTTAGAACATTCGATTCTTGACCAGACATTGAATTTCTTAATATTTTAATTAACATCTTTTTGTAAAAATTCATAGTACTTCACTCCCTCTAATCTCTCAAAGCTAATGGCATTAAGATATAAGTATAATTAGTATTTCCATCTTCTTTTAAAATAAACATAGAGCTTGCATTAGTTGCTTTTATTTTTATGTTTTTTTCTATATTATTCAAAAAATCTTCTATATATTTTACATTTAATGATGCTTTAAAATCTTCACCATCTTTGATAGTATCTAATTTTTGCGTTGTTTTCGCTTTACCTGAAGAAACAGATATTTTTAATTTATTCCCTACAAAGTCAAAGTATGCACCATTTTTTGTTTCTTGATTTGTCTTAGCTATTGTTAATACTTTTTTCAATGATGATTTGAAATCTTTTAGATTCATCTCAATCTCTTTTGTAGAACTAATACTATTTAAAATACCATTATAATCTGGGAATGCTAAATCTACTAGTCTAGTTGAAAAAGTAAGTCCTTCTGATCTAACTTTTAATTGACTTCCATCTATAAATAATTGTAATTTTTCATCACTACCTTTAAAAAGTTTAGTTAAAACGAGAACTCCTTCTAATGGTATTGAAATTTCTTTATTTAAACTAGTATTATTATCCATGAAATAATGAGTTAATCTATAAGAATCTGTAGTAGTAAAATAAATCTTATTATCTTCTAATTTCATTCTGATAGTATTGATAGCTAAATTTTCTGATTCATTAGAAGCTGAGAATACGACTTTATCAAAAGCTTCTACTAAGCTATTCCCTTCGATTTCTAAAATGAGATCACCACCATCTATGTTTAAAGCTGGATATTCATCACTATCTAGAGTAGAAAATTCAGCATTATGGATACAAAGTTTATTTTCTTCCAAACTCATCTCTATCTCTTCTTGATTTAATAATTTTATATACTCAAGAACTAAACCTATTTTAAAAACTCCCTGACCATTTTCTGTTCCCACTCCTAAAATAGAAGATTTTATAGTTGTTTCTAAAGTAGTACCTGTAAAACTCATCTCGTTACCAAAAACTTCTACTTTTACACCTGATATAACAGGTCTTATCGAGTTATCTTTAATTACCAAAGAAAGATTGCTCAAGTGATTTATTAATTTATTTCTATTAACTGTAATTTTCATAATTAACCTCCAAATCTTTATAAAAATTATACTACATCCATCTTATAATAACAAGAACGAGAGGAGTAAATAAAAATGGTGATTTTCATAATTGTAATTACAATGAAAATATGTTATTATTTAAAGATAAAATTAGAGGGAGATAAGGTTATGAAAAGAGTAGAAGTCAAAGTTAATCACAAATTTTAATTAAATTAATATAGTGATAGCTATGGTTTTATATCTTGATAAAACCCTTTATAAGAATATGAAAGAAGAGTAAAGTAGCTATTTTTAGAAGAGATAGCTACTATTTTTTTATAAAAAAGTAAAAACAACTTAGGAGGAAATTATGACAGAATTAGAGAAAATATATTCACCAAGTGAGATAGAGGATAAGTGGTATAAAATATGGGAAGATAATGGATACTTTAGAGCAACTATGGATGATGAAAAGCCAAATTATTCAATAGTTATGCCACCTCCCAATGTAACAGGGATTTTACACATGGGACATGTATTAAATAATACTATCCAAGATGTACTAATTAGACATAAGAGAATGAGTGGATACAATACTCTATGGATGCCTGGAACAGATCATGCAGGGATTGCTACTCAAAATAAAGTAGAAAGACAACTAGCTGAAGATGGATTAACAAAAGAAGATCTAGGAAGAGAAAAGTTTATTGAAAAAACATGGGAATGGAAGGAAAAACATGGTGGATTAATAACTGATCAACTTAGAAAATTAGGAGCTTCTCTTGATTGGGAAAAAGAAAGATTTACAATGGATGAAGGATTATCAGAATCAGTATCTGATATCTTTATAAAACTATATAATGATGGATTAATCTATCAAGGTGAGTATATGGTTAACTGGTGTCCAAGATGTGGAACTGCACTAGCTGACGATGAGGTAGAACACACAGATAAAGCTGGAAGTATGTGGCATATTAAGTACCCAGTAAAAGATTCTGATGAAGTATTCGTAGTAGCTACAACAAGACCTGAAACTATGTTAGGAGATACAGGAGTAGCAGTACATCCTGATGACGCTAGATATAAGCATCTAGTTGGAAAAACTGTGATATTACCACTTACAGATAGAGAGATTCCTATCATAGCAGATGACTATGTAGATATGGAGTTTGGAACTGGTGTAGTGAAGATGACTCCAGCTCATGACCCTAATGACTTTGAGATTGGGAAAAGACATAACTTAGAAATTATGAGTATCTTAACAAAGGATGCAAAGATAAACGAACTTGGTGGAAAGTATCAAGGAATGACTCGTGAAGAAGCTAGAAAAGCAATAGTTGCTGATTTAGAAGAGTTAGGATTTATGGAAAAAATAGAAAATCATCCCCACAGTGTAGGAGGGTGTTATAG
>JAGLEA010000127.1 GCA_023145315.1 Psychrilyobacter sp. | reverse complement strand
GACATTGAGATCATGCCAAAAAGATGGGAAAAAGTATACTATAACTGGTTAGAAAACATCAGAGATTGGTGTATATCTAGGCAAATCTGGTGGGGACATAGAATCCCAGCATATTATGGTCCAGACGACTTTATATTCGTAGCTAAATCAGAGGAAGAAGCTATGGAACAAGCAACAAAACATTATGGTGAAAAAGTAGAATTAAGACAGGAAACAGATGTTCTTGATACTTGGTTCAGTTCAGCATTATGGCCATTTTCTACAATGGGTTGGCCTGAAAAAACAGAACTATTAGAAAGATTTTATCCAACAAATACTATAGTTACAGGAGCAGATATCCTATTTTTCTGGGTAGCTAGAATGGTAATGATGGGAATGTACGAGATGAAAGCTATACCATTTGAAACTGTAAACCTACATGGAATAGTAAGAGACGAGACAGGTAAAAAGATGTCAAAATCTCTAGGAAATTCTCCTAATCCATTAGATTTAATAGATAAATATGGTGCAGACGCCATTAGATTTACAATGATCTATACAACTTCACAAGGGCAAGATGTACATTTCTCTGAAAAGTCAATTGAGATGGGAAGAAACTTTGCAAACAAGATGTGGAATGTATCTAGATTTGTACTTATGAATTTAGAAGATTTTGATATTAACTCTGTGGATAGATCAGAATTAAAGTTAGAGTTAGTAGATAGATGGATCCAATCAAGATTGCAAAACACTGCAAGATTAGCTGATATCGCATTTGAAAAATCTAATTTAGATGAAGCTGCAAAAGTAGTATATGAATTTATTAGAGGAGATTTCTGTGACTGGTATGTAGAGATTGCTAAGACTAGATTATATGAGTCAACTGATGAAGTGGCTAAGAAAACAGCACAATATATACTATGGACTACTTTAGAAAATGGACTAAGATTACTACATCCATTTATGCCATTTATCACAGAGGAAATTTGGCAAAAATTAGGAGCTAAAGGTGAAACAATCATGTTAGAGAATTTCCCTACATACGATGAAACAAAAGTTAATTTAGAAGATGAAAAATCATTTGAATACTTACAAACTTTCGTATCTGCTCTTAGAAATATCCGTGCTGAGATAAACATATCTCCTGCTAAGGAAGTTAAGGCAATAGTAAGAACTTCTAATTCAGACGAGATTAAAACACTAGAGAATAATAAATTATTCCTAACTAAACTAGCTAAGTTAGAGAGTTTGGAATTTGGTAATGTAGAAAAACCTACTGGTGCAGGATTTAGAGTAGTAGAAGACTCTGAACTATATGTACCGTTAGCAGGGTTATTAGATCCTAAAGTAGAGATCAAAAAGATAGAAGCTCAAATGGTAAAAGTGGAAAAAGATCTAGCTAAAGTAAATGGTAAGTTATCAAATGAGAAATTTACTTCTAAAGCTCCCGAGCATATTTTAGAAAGAGAGAGAAGGATACAAAAAGAACACCAAGATAAATTAGATAAATTAGTAGAAGCTTTAAAAGCTTTTAAATAAGAAAATACCTCATACCGTATATTGGTATGAGGATTTTTTTTGATTTTTAATTTTTTCTAAAACTACATAGTATATCTAAATCCTATATAGTAACTTCTTTCTGCTGCAGGGTAATAAAAAGCAGTACCACTACTATTCCCTACATATTCATGATATTTTTCATCGGTTAAATTCTTTATTCCACCATATAGATTAAATGATGGATTTATTTGATACGATACTCCTAGATCCAAAGTTGTATATGAATCAATTTTATCGTAGTTATTTGATATATCACCATATGCAAAAGACGAGCCTACATAATTAAATAATATATTTGATTTTAACTTTTCTGTAAAATCATATTTTGCTCCTAAAGCAAATTTATTTTCTGAAACCCCTGGAGTTTTATTCCCCTTATCTACACCACCATCAATTTCAGATTGTAGGTAGGAATACGAACCTGTTAGAGTAAGTTTTTTCATAAATTTTCTTTCTGCTAAAAGTTCAAAACCTATTTTTTTATTATTTTCATCATAGTTACTGTTTGTACCCCATCCTCCTGCAGGATTAGTTTTGTCATAATAGATCTCGTTTTTTATAATTTTATGAAATACTGCTCCACTAATAAAGGTTTTTCCTATATAATCTTTGATACCTATTTCAGTATTATTACCAGTTTGTGGCTTTAAGTCGGTATTTAGATATCCATTACTTGCTAATAATTCATCTGTTGTAGGAGTTCTAAAATCTGTACCATAGCTAATAAATGTTGATCCAGTTTCTGAATATTTATAATTTAATGCTATATCATATACTGTTGTATTATATTTTTTATCATCTCCTGATGCAGAATAGCTAAATTTTGTATATTGCTGCCTTAGCCCACCTGTAAGGTCTAAAGATTCAGTAATACTATATGTATCAGATATAAATCCTCCTACACTTTGCTTTTTTGCCCATACACCTTGATTATTTGTTTTACCCTCTAAAATATCTATTCCAGCTATTATTTTATTATTTTCAGTGTTGTATTTAATTTTAAAATCATTAGATCCATTAGTTGTTTTTGTATCCATATTACTCGGAGGACCTGGATAACCATATGTCATCTCTGAGGTATAATTACTTCTATATGTATTGGTATTATTTATAATTTCTAAATTATCTTTTTTATAGACATATCCTAAATTTAACCTATGAGATCTATTCTTACCCCAATCATCTGGAGAAGTAGTCTGTTTTCTATCATCTTTTATTTGAGCTTCATTTAATGATCCTGGGAATCCCATGTGGTCATCATGATAGTCGTATTTTAGAATCACTGCATTGCTTTCATTTATTTGATATTTAGTCCCTACCACTACATCGTCTGATTTTACGAAAGAGTTGTCTCTATATCCATCTGAATTTTTACGAGTAGCATTTCCAAATGTCTTAAATTTACCCTTTGTAGTAGTAAATCCAACACTAGAATTTAATTGATTATACGATCCAGCCTCTGATTGAAGAGTTAAACCATCTTTTGCACTACCTTTTTTTGTAGTAATATTTATAGCTCCTCCTACAGTATTATCACCATAAACTACAGCTGCACCACTTGGTATTACCTCTATTTTTTCTATAGTTTCTATAGGGATGCTATAAAGGTTAAAACTAGACATATCTATAGCATTCATCTTTACTCCATCAACTATGATTGCTGTATTTCTATTAAAGTTTGCACCTTGTCCACGAATATCTATTACACCACTATTATTCATTCCACTTCCAACCTTTACACCAGGTACTGATTTGACAGCTTCTACTACATTTTTTGCACCACTCTCTTCTATATCTTTTGCAGTGATAATAGTTATATTTTTAGGAGTATGCCTTATTGTACTTTCAAATCCATCTCCCGATATAGTCGTTTCTCCTAACCTTACCATTCCTGCATCTTCAAAAAATTGATCCTCACCATCTGTACTTAGTGCATTTGCATAGATTGAGCATGTTAAAATTAAAGCTAATGCTCCTACTCTCTTTTTCATAATTGTTCCCCTTTTATATTTTAATATACATTATTTTCTTTTTTCTAATACTATACTATAATTTAATATCCTTCTAAAAGTTTCAAAATAATTAGTTGATTTTTAATCAATATTTAACTAACAATACCTTTCTAGAGCAAGTATAGCTACCTTATTTAAAATTCATCAGTTATGATATTAACTTTATTTTCATAAGTTGTCAAGTTGTATTTCTTCTAGAAATTTATCGTGACAATTCATTTTTTTAGAAGTATAATATATCAAAAACAACAAGGGGGGAAATAAATGAAATTTAAGTTCTTTGTGTTTTCTATTTTATTTCATTTTATTTTATTTTTTAGCTTTTCCTCTTTTTCACCACCGAATAATAAACAGGTAAAAATTGAAAAAACATCTAATATTCCTGTTAATTTCACTAAACCTGTAACAGAGAGTAAAAAACAAATATCAAAAAAGGTAACTGAAAAGAATAGAAAAAAAACAAAAACCAGCAAACCACCTAAAAAGATAAAAGCAATAACTAAAGTAGAGAAGAAAAAAGTAGATACTAAGGTTAAAAAAAAA
>JAGLEA010000126.1 GCA_023145315.1 Psychrilyobacter sp. | reverse complement strand
TAAGAGTAATGAGATAGATACCCCAAGTGAGTTACCAAAAAAAATAATCTCTCTTTCACCTGGAATCTCAGAAAAAATCTATGCATTAGGTGGGGAAAAACTACTAATCGGTAGAACTCAATATTGTAAATACCCAGTTGAAATTCAAAAAATTGATGTAGTAGGATCTATGCTTTCTCCTAATTTAGAGGTTATTGTTAGCAAAAACCCTGACCTTGTATTAGCTGAAACTCATTTTAAAGAAAGTATTATGAAAAAAATAGAATCTTTTGATATTACAGTTTTAAAAATTTCTACTCCTAAAAATATCAATGAAATATACGAAAGTATTAGTTCTATAGGAATATCTATAGGTCATCCATTAGAAGCTCGTGGATTAAATGCTAGTTTAAAAGATAAGGTAGCATTTACACAGACTCTTCTAAAAGGAAAAACTCCTCCTACAGTTTATTATATCGTAGGTACTGGTAAATCTGAGTTTACACCTGGAAAGGATACATTTATCGATTCTCTTATCACTTTAGCTGGTGGTAATAATGTCGCACAGGATAATATTGGATGGAAATATTCTCTAGAAAGTCTTATTCTTAAAGATCCTAAAATAATATTTGGTAGTAAAGAAAATATTCAAACTATGATTAATGGTGAAAACTATCAATCTCTAAGTTCTATTAAAAATAAAAATTATGCAGTTATTCCTGTTAGTGTTCTACAACTACCTGGACCCAGAGCACTTACTCAAGGTGTTTATGAGATGTTAGAAGTTTTTCACCCTGAATTAGCTAAAGAATATAAAGAAAAAGTACTATAGAAGAAAATTTAAACAAAAGGAGGTTAACTATTGAAAGCTAAAACTTTAATACTATTTATTATACTAGGATTTTTTGTTACTATATTTAGCCTCTCTGTAGGTGTAATTAATGCTACTCCTACAACAACTATAAAAATACTCACAAATTTTCTTACCAATCATGAAGTTTTTACACCTGATTGGCCAAGCAACTTACAACTTATATTAATAAGGTTGAGATTACCTAGGATTTTATTAGGTTTTCTAGTTGGTGGAGGTCTCTCACTTGTAGGAGTCCTTATGCAGGCTCTTACAAAGAATTCCCTGGCTGATCCATACATATTAGGAGTTTCAAGTGGAGCTTCTACAGGAGCTGTTCTTTCCCTTCTTTTGGGAATAAATTTATTTGGATACGGAACACCATTTATGGCTTTTTTAGGAGCTACTCTTGCTTCTGTAGTTGTTTTTAAAATTTCCAATCTAGGTGGTAACTATAGTTCTACTAAACTTGTTCTAACTGGAATAGCCATATCATCCCTATTTTCTGCTATAACAACTTTCATTACATATACAGCTAATACCAGTGATCTATATACAGCTTTATTCTGGATAATTGGAAGCCTTAGTGGGGCTAGCTGGTCTTCGATAAAAGTTTTAACTCTTGTTTTAATATTATCTATAATTATTACTATTACTTTTAATAAGGAATTAGACATAATTTTACTTGGAGAGGAAACTTCTAAAATTTTAGGAGTTAACACAAATATGATTAGAGTTGTTATCATTATAACTTCTACATTTTTAACTGGGTTCTTAGTTTCTATGAGTGGAGTTATTGGATTTGTTGGACTTATTATCCCACATATCTCTCGGAAGATAGTAGGATCAAGGCATAAGATTCTTATCCCTGTTTCCATTTTTCTTGGTGGATTTTTTATTATTTTAGCAGATACAGTAGCTAGAGTAGCTCTATCTCCTACAGAACTACCTGTTGGAATCATAACTTCTTTTTTAGGAGCACCGTTTTTCCTTTGGATTATGAAAAATAAGATATATAATTTTAATAGATAAAAATTTATAATTAAAGAAAGTTAAATTTATAATTAAGGAGTTATATAGTGAAATTAAAAGTTGAAGATCTTAGTTTTAAAGTTGAAAATATAGAAATTTTAAATGAGATAAACCTAAGTATAGATAATGGTGAATTTGTTGGAATCATAGGTCCAAATGGAAGTGGCAAGTCTACTTTATTAAAAAATATATATAATACTATCACTCCTACTTCTGGATCTATTTTTGTAGATAATATTCCTATTAGTAGTTTATCTTCTAAAGAATTAGCAAAAAAAATATCTACTCTTACACAACATTCAGGAGGAGATTTTGATTTTTCTATATTAGATATTGTTTTGATGGGACGATATGCACATAGTTCTATGTTTTCTTCTACTTCAAAAAATGATCTAGAGATAGCAAAGGAAGCTTTAGTCAAGGTTGGGCTATCTCATTTTGAAAACCGAAGTTTTTTAACGCTCTCTGGTGGAGAACAACAAAGGGTCATGATTGCACGAGCTATTGTAGGTGAAAATGATTTTTTCATCCTAGATGAGCCTACAAATCACTTGGATATTAGATATCAATTAGAAGTTATGGATATCTTAAAATCACTAGAAATCACTATATTTTCTGCTATCCATGACATGAATATTGCTTCTACATATTGTGATAAACTAGTCCTTATTAATCATGGTAAAATTGTAGCTATTGGAACTCCTATTGAAGTTCTAACTGAAGAAAATTTTAATAATGTTTTTGGCGTAAAAGTTTATCTGTCAGAAAATCCATATACAAATAAATTAGCTATCAACTATATCCCTAAAAATTTAAAAGTGGAATCAGTTTAAATTAAGCCTGTCAAGTAATTTATATTTACAAAACACTTGCTTTTTCTTAGACTTTCTGTTATAATTCTCCTTGTAAATAAAAAATTTTTTAAAGGGAAGGTGACTAGTATGAAAAAAGGTATTCATCCTGATTTTCACTTAATTAACGTTGAGTGTTCATGTGGAAACAAATTCGAGACTAGATCAACATATACGAAAGAAACATTAAACGTAGCTGTTTGTTCTGAGTGTCATCCATTCTATACAGGTAAGGCGAAATTCGTTGATGCTGCTGGTAGAGTAGATAAGTTTAACAAAAGATACAACCTTAAGAAGTAATCTTAAGGGAAATAGGACTTTTTTAAGTCCTATTTTTTTAGAAAAAAATAACTTAAAAATAAATAGGAGGAATAAATATGTCAGTAATCGAAATTAATCACCCATTAGTTCAGCACAAACTATCTTTACTTAGAAACAAAGATGCAGAGACAAAATTATTTAGAGAAACTTTAACAGAGATCACAGGTCTTATGACTTATGAAGCTACAAAAGATTTCAAATTAAGAGAGATAGAGGTAGAAACTCCTATTATGAAAACTAAAACTAAGGTATTAGCAGAAAAAGTCGCTGTAGTTCCTATTTTGAGAGCAGGATTAGGAATGGTAGAAGGTGTTACGACATTTATACCAACGGCAAAAATAGGGCATATAGGAGTGTATAGAGACGAAGAAACATTACAACCTGTATACTACTATTGTAAATTACCAGAGAACATAGCTGATATGAAAGTATTATTAGTAGACCCTATGTTAGCTACTGGTGGATCAGCAATATATTCTATTGATTACCTAAAAGAAGCTGGTGTAAAAGATATTACATTTATGTGTATCATTGCTGCTCCAGAAGGAATTGCAAAAGTAATCGAAAAACATCCTGATGTAGATATCTATGTTGGAAAGATGGATCAAGGATTAGATGAAAACTCATATATCTATCCTGGATTAGGAGATTGTGGAGATAGAATATTTGGAACTAAA
>JAGLEA010000125.1 GCA_023145315.1 Psychrilyobacter sp. | reverse complement strand
GCTCATTTTTAATTTTTTGAAAAAAAACTTACTAAAATAGTTATTATATTATATAATAAAGAGAATGTAAATTATAAGGAGTAATGTATGAAAAAATGTGTATTCTTAGATAGAGATGGAAATATAAATGTTGAAGTTGATTACCTACATAAAGTGGAAGACTTTAAGTTTATTGAGGGTGCTATAGATGCTATTAAAATATTTAAAGAATTAGGGTACTTAGTAGTAGTAGTAACAAATCAATCAGGAGTAGCAAGAGGCTACTATGATGAATCTAGCGTGTTAGAGCTACACAATCATTTACAAAATGAAGTAAAACTAATAGGTGGAGATATAGATGGTTTTTACTATTGTCCACACCATCCAGAGAAAGGAATAGGTTCATATAAAAAAAAATGTGATTGTAGGAAACCGGAACCAGGGATGTTTTATAGTGCAAAAAGAGATCTAAATATTGATTTTTCAAAATCAATAATGGTAGGAGATAAAATAAGCGATGTAAAAGGTGGAATGAATCTAGGAATGAGATCAATCTTAGTAAAAACAGGTCATGGAATGGATGAGGTTTCTAAATTAAACTTTCAATGTGAAATATATGATTCTCTATATGATTTTGCTGTAGCACTAGAAAAAGAGGAAATCAAATAAATAGAATAGATTCTATTAAAGGTGGTAGAGATGATAAAAAATAAGTTATACAATAAATTTTTACCTAAAGAAAAGAAAAAATTAGGAGCTATGGTTGGTAATGTTCAAATAGACAGCAGAAAGGTAATGAAAAATGATGTTTTTATAGCTATAAGATCTGGAAATGGATATATTAATGATGTTTTAAACAAAGGTGCTTCTTTAGTTTTTTATGATGATTTTAAATTAGAAATACAAGATGAACGAGCTATCTATGTAGAAGATAGTATTTTATTTTTGCAAATGTTAGCTAAGGAATATAGATCAATGCTAGATGTAATAGTTATAGGAATAACAGGAAGTGAAGGAAAAACTTCTACAAAAGATATATTGTACTCTATCATTTCGTCAAAATATAAAGGTAAAAAAACACAAGGCAACTTTAATAATCATATTGGATTGCCACTGACACTTCTACAGCTCGAGGAAGACGATAAATTTATTGCATTAGAAATGGGAATGAGTGATTTAGGTGAGATAGAAATATTATCAGATATAGCGAAACCAGATTATGCAATTATTACAAATATAGGTGATTCCCATTTGGAATTTTTAAAAAATAGAGATAATGTTTTTAAGGCTAAGACTGAAATCTTTAAATTTGTGAAGCCTGAAAATAGAATAGTATATGGTGATGATGAATATTTTAAAAAGATAGATGCCATTCGTATAGGAGAAAATTTTGATAATGATTATATAATAAGTGACTTTTTTCAAGATATTAATGGTAGTAGTTTTACTTTTTCTGAGGGTGCAGATAACTTAAGTATTAAAACAAATCTATATGGAAAATATAATGCTTTTAATATAGCTCTTTCGACTACTATGGCAAAAAAAATAGGTGTAAGTGACACGATGATATTGAAACAGCTAAAAGAACTTCAATTATCAGGAATGAGATTTGAACGAGTAGAACTGGATAATAAGGTTTTTATAAATGATTCATATAACGCTAGTCCTGTGTCTATGGAAGTTTCATTAAAGACATTTAATGAAATATTTAAAGATGAGTATAAAGTCGTAATTTTGGGTGACATGTTAGAGTTGGGAGAGAACAGTAAAAAGTTCCATGAAGATCTATCATATTTAATTAATAGACTAGAGATAGAAGAAATTTATTTGGTAGGAAAAAATATGAAAAACCTGTACAAAGTATTAGAGCATCCAAAATGTATTCACTGTGAAGATGTAGGAGATGTAAAGAAAAAGATAAAGAATATTCAAGATGGGGCTGTTATACTATTAAAAGGTTCTAACGGGATTAATCTAAATAAAATTTTAACTGAGGAGATGTAAATGTTATATTTTTTAGCAGAAAATTATGCAAAATTAGAGTTTTTAAAATCAATTTATTTACGAGGCTTTTTAGGGTTTGCTATTTCATTGGTAATTGTAATGATTTTAGGAAAGCCATTTATATCATATTTAAGAAAAGAAGATATAGCAGATGAAGCTAAAGATGTGGGTCCAAAATCGCATTTTTCTAAAACAGGAACTCCTACAATGGGTGGGGTGCTGATTGTATTTTCTGCCACTATAACAAACTTAATAGTGGGAAATTTTAATAATAAATTTAATATAATGTTATTGATATGCATGCTACTATTTAGTAGTATTGGCTTTATTGATGATTATAGAAAGATTACAATATCAAAAGAGGGATTATCTGGAAAAATGAAACTTTTAGGCCAAGGGCTAATAGCGATATTAACTTGGGTTTTTATTATTAAATTTGGAATAGCAGGTTCATCATTGGACTTTGCAATTATGAGTCCTTTTTCAAATAATTTCTTATATATTGGAATGATACCTATGTTATTATTTATTTTGATCGTTCTCTTAGGAAGTTCAAATGCTGTTAATATTACTGATGGGTTAGATGGATTGGTTATTATGCCAGTAATAATTGCTGCATCGATACTAGGGTTAATAGGATATTTTACTGGACATATAGAGCTTAGTCGACATTTTAATTTAAATTATATTGCTGGAACTGGAGAAATCACTGTTTTTTTAACAGGAATAATAGGAGCAGGATTAGGTTTCTTATGGTTTAATTTTTACCCTGCTGAAATATTTATGGGTGACACAGGGTCACTAATGTTAGGAGGGTTATTAGGGTTAGTTGCTATATTTTTGAGACAAGAACTTTTGTTTCTATTAATAGGAGCAGTATTTGTAGTAGAAGCAGTATCTGTAATTTTGCAGGTAGGATCATATAAAATGAGGAAGAAGAGAATTTTTAGGATGGCACCAATACATCATCATTTTGAGCTAAAAGGGTTAGCGGAAACTAAAGTAACTATAAGATTTTGGATTATAGGTCTACTATGTGGAATAGGTAGTTTAATAATATTAAAATTAAGGTAAAGTAATTGTACATAAAACAAAAGAGAAGAGATTTATAATAAAAAACCTTTTCTCTTTTGTTTTATAAAAAGAAAATCAAAAAACTAAGAGGTGAAAAATGAGAAAAGCTATGATATATGGAGCAGGAATTAGTGGAAAGAGTGTAGACGAACTTTTGAAAAAAATGAAATGGGAAACAGTACTTGTAGATGATAAGAATGGGATTTCGTCTACAGATGCGGTATCTTATTTAGAAGAGGTTGAACTATTTATTAAAAGTCCAGGGATTCCTTATAATACATTGGTAAAAGAAGTTATGAAAAGAAATATAAAGGTAGTAGATGAGATAGAGCTAGCTTATGAATATATGAAAAAAAACTCTAAGACGAAAATTATTGCTGTAACAGGAACTAATGGAAAAACTACAACGGTAAGTAAGTTATCAGAGCTTTTGAATACTGCAGGAATAAAAAGTATAGCTGCAGGAAATATAGGTGTCCCTTTTTCAAAAGTAGTGCTTGATGGAGAAAAATATGAATATATAGTATTAGAATTAAGTTCTTATCAATTAGAAAACATATATAACTTTAAAGCTGATATAGCTATGGTGATAAATTTAGCGCCAGATCACCTAGATAGATATAATGGAGAAAGTGAATATTACAATACAAAGATGAAAATAGGAATAAATCAAACCTCTGAAGATAAATTTATATTTAATAATGATGATGATGAGATAGAAGCTAGAATAAGTATGATAGAGTGTGAAAAAATAAATTTATCGCTAGAGAAAAAAGCTGACATATATGTAGAAGATGAGGAATTGTTTTTTAAAAACGAATTAGTGACAAAAACTACTAATTTTTCTTTAAAAGGGAAACATAATTTACAAAATATTTTATTTATCGTGGGGGTAGCTAAATTAATAAAAATACCAAACGAAATAATTATAGAATTTTTAGAAAATACAAAAAACTTAGAGCATAGAATGGAAGAGTTTTTTTCTTATCAGAAATTTGGTAAAAATATAAAATTTATAAATGATTCTAAGGGAACTAACTTAGAGTCTACAATAAAAGCAATAGGAGCTTTTAATAAACCTATATTGATATGTGGAGGTGCTAATAAAAATCTAGACTTGACACCTTTATTAAAAGTAATAAAAACAGATGTAAAAGAAGTCTATTTAATAGGTGAATTAGCTTCTAAAATAGAAAAAGAATTAAAAATAATAGGATATGAAGAAAAGAATATATATAATGTATCTACACTAGAAAAAGGAATAGAAAAACTATATAATAATATAATTTTAAACAGGGAATCAGTGAAATTAACAGTTATACTATCACCTGGAACATCAAGTTTTGATCAATTTAAAAACTTTGAAGTAAGAGGTAAAGAGTTTAAAAGGTTAGTTGAAAAGTATTTTGGAGTATAACTAAATTATTTATTTGATAATAGCGGTAGGAGGGAAGATGAAAAAAGTCATAATAACAGCAGGTGGAACAGGTGGACATATCTACCCTGCATTAGCTGTATCAGAAGAATTGAAAAATAGAAATATAGATGTATTGTTCGTGGGAACAAGTACTAGGATGGAAAAAGAATTAGTTCCTAATGCTGGATTTAGATTTATTGGTCTAGACATAGTTCCTATTAGTATAAAAAAAATAAAAACTATAATAAAGATGCTAAAAGCTACAAAAAAAGCAATTGGAATATTGAAAGAAGAAAAGCCAGATGCAGTAATAGGATTTGGAAACTATATATCTATACCAATATTATTAGGCTCATTAATTTTAAGAATACCTATATATTTACAAGAGCAAAATGCAACATTAGGACTAGCAAATAAGATGTTTTATAGATTTTGTAAAAAAATGTTTTTAGCGTTTGAGACGACTTATGAAAATATACCTATTAAACATCAATTAAAATTAGAAGTAACTGGAAACCCTTTAAGGAAAGAATTTTATAGTTTAAACATTGAGAAAGAAAGAGAAAAAATAAAGTTAGAAAATAATGAAAAACTTTTATTAATAATGGGTGGTAGTTTAGGAGCAAAAAGTATAAATGATGCTCTAATAGAAAAATGGGAAGATTTTTATAAAGAAAAAAATATAAGAGTATACTGGGCAACAGGAGAAAAAAATTATGAAGATGTAATGTCAAAAATATCTAAATATAAGTTAACAGATCAGATTAAACCTTATTTTGATAATATGGCAAACATCATGTGTGCAGCGGATCTAGTGCTATGTAGATCAGGAGCTTTGACAATATCAGAATTAATAGAATTGGAAAAACCATCGATATTGATACCGTATCAAGTGCGTGAAGTAGGACAGTATGAAAATACAAAGATTTTATCAGATAATAAAGCTTGTTTTGTATATAAAGATAGTGAGGCAAAAAATGGAGTGTCATTAGCTTTGGAATTAATAAAAAATGAGGCAAACTTAAAAGATATGAAGGCTGAATTAAAAAAGATGAATAAAGGGAATTCAGCAGAGAAGATTGTAGAAGCTTTAGAAATTTGGAGGAACTAAAATGAAGAAAGTTTTTTTTATAGGTATAAACGGAATTGGGATGAGTGGATTAGCAAAAGTAATGGCAAAAAGTGGATATCAAGTTAGTGGATCTGATAAAAACAAAAAAGATGTTGCACTCGAGTTGGAAAAATTAGGTGTAAAAATATATTATGAGCATAAAGAAGACAATGTTAGAGGGATGGACTTAGTCGTGAGATCTAGTGCTATAAAATTAACAAATCCTGAATATAGCTATGCAAAAAATAATAATATAGAAGTGATAAAGCGTGGAGAACTATTAGCTTTATTATTTAACAAAAAATCAGGAATTGCAATTGCTGGAACTCATGGGAAAACAACGACAAGCTCAATGTTAGGTGCTGTAATGCTTCCATTGGATCCAACAATAATAGTTGGAGGGATATTACCAGAAATAAACTCAAATGCATGCTGTGGACAAGGTGAATATTTAGTGGCAGAAGCAGATGAAAGTGATAATTCATTTTTATACCTTCTACCAGACTATTCTATAATTACTAATATAGAACCAGATCATCTAGAAAACCATGGAAATTTTGAGAATATAAAAAAATCTTTTACAACTTTTCATAATCAAACAGAGAAGAAAACTTTAATTAATATAGATTGTGGTGAAACAGAAAAATTACTTAGAGATAAAGAAAAAATAATAACTTATAGTATAGAGAAAAAAGCGGATATCTATGCAACAGAGATTCGTGTAGAGAATGGGAAAAGTGTATATAACGTAATAATAGGAAAAGAAGAGTTAGGAGAATTTAAACTAACTGTACCGGGCTTACATAATGTATCAAATAGTTTAGGAGTGATATATTTAGCTTATACACTTGGTGTTTCACTAGAAGAGATAAAAATAAGAATTGAAAATTTTAAAGGGGCAAAGAGAAGGTACGATATACTTTTTGATAAAAGCATAAAAATCATAGATGATTATGCACATCATCCTACTGAGATAATAGCAACTTTAGAAGGTGCAAAAAAAATAGAAACAAAAAAAATTATAGCAATATTTCAACCACATAAATATAGTAGAGTAAAATTTTTATATGAAGAATTTAAAGGTTGTTTTGACCTCGCAGATGAAGTGATACTTTTACCTGTATACTCTGCAGGGGAAGAAGATATATATGGAATAACTCTAGAAGAACTAGGAAAAGATATTTTTACAACTGGAAAAACTAAATTATTAAAAACTGTAGATGAAGTATATGATGTTGTGAAATCTAATGAAGGAACTTATATATTTATGGGTGCAGGAACGATATCTCAAATGGCTTATGAAATAGTAGAAAAATTGGAGGCAAAATGAAAATCCAAAAATATCACCATATGAGAGATTATTCGAATATGAAAATAGGTGGAAGGGCAAAAGAATTTATAATTATAGAAAAAAAAGAAGAGGTAGTAGAGGTAGTAAAAACTAGGGAAAAAATATTTCTTATAGGGAATGGAACAAATACATTGATTCCAGATAAAGATATGGATATATCATTTGTAAGTTTAAATAAATTAGATGAAATAAAAGATCTAGGAGCAGGAAGAGTATATGTGGAAGCAGGACTTCATTTCGATAAATTAGTGGAATTTACTGGTGTAAATAATTACTCTGGTCTAGAAAATCTAGCGGGGATTCCTGGAAGTGTTGGTGGATTAATATATATGAATGGTGGAGCTTATGGTTCTGAAATTTTTGACTATATAGAAGAAATCGAAATAGTAGATGAAAATCATGAAATTCGTAAAGTTAAAAAATCTGATATGCACGTAACGTATAGAAAAACCGAGATTCAACAAAAAAAATGGATTGTTCTTAGTGCTATATTCAAATTTGGAAAAGGATTTGATAAAGAAAGAGTAGAAGATTTAAAAGAAAGAAGAGAATCTAGACACCCTCTAAGCATGCCTAATTTGGGAAGTACTTTTAAAAATCCAGAGGGGCACTTTTCTGCAAAATTAATAATAGCAGCAGGAATACAAGGGGACAAAGTCGGAGATATGCAAATCTCAAATATTCATCCAAATTTTTTAGAAAACTTAGGGAATGCTAGATATAGTGATGTTATCGAAATAATCAAATTAGTAAAGGAAAAAGTAAAGTTGGATTCAGGTATAGAATTAGAAGAAGAAATAGTTATTATAGAGGATTAAAAAAAGGGAGATAAAAATGAGAATAGCAGTATTAATGGGTGGTATATCTTCAGAAAGAAAAATATCTTTAATGAGTGGTGAAGCAATATTACAAGGGCTTCTAAATTTGGGATATGATGCATTTAAGATAGACTTAGTAGCCGAAAACTATTTGACTGCTTTAGTAGCAAATGAATTTGATTTAGCTTATATAGCGTTACATGGTGAATTCGGAGAAGATGGACGAGTACAATCGGTACTAGATATATTAAAAAAGCCATATACAGGTTCTGGAGTTACAGCAAGTGCTATATCAATGGATAAGATTCTGACTAAAATAATAGTTGATGATTTTGGAATAAAAACACCTGCTAAATATAAAAATATTAATGAAATATCTAAATATCCAATAGTTATAAAACCTTCGAGGGAAGGTTCTAGTGTGGGATTATATATATGTAATTCTTTTGGAGAAGCAGAAAAAGCTATAAATGAATTAGTGGGGATAGACCTTGTGATAGAAGACTGTATTATAGGTGAAGAATTAACAGCAGGAATTATAGATGGTGAAAAATTAGGAGTAATAAAAATAATACCTAACTCAGGAACTTATGATTATGATTCGAAATATACACCAGGTTCTTCTACTTATGAAGTTCCAGCAAAAATAGAAAAAAAACATTATGACGAAGCAATGGATATTGCTTTAGAAGTTCACAATATTTTAAATTTAAAAGGAATAAGTAGAAGTGATTTCATTTTAGCAAAGGATGGATTATATTTTTTAGAAGTAAATACGAGCCCTGGAATGACAACAACCAGCTTAATACCTAAATTAGGAAAATATAAAGGGTATACCTTTGAAGATATATTAGAAAAAGTGGTGAAAAAAGTTGTAATAACAACCTAAATAAGTTATAATATTAGAATTAACTAGGGGAATATAAATGAAAAAAACAATTAAACTTTTATTGATATTATCTCTTTTTTTATATGGATATGAAAGTTTAAAAGATTTTAAAAAAGAAGACTTATTTGACATAAAAAAAATAGATGTTGAAGTAGAAAATAAGAAACTATTAGAAGATTTATTGATTAGTTTAGAAGATTTAAAAAACCATAATATTTGGTCATTAAATAAAAAAGAATTAGAAAAAGAAATATTGAAGGACGTAAGAATAGAAGCAGTACGTATAAAACGTCAGATGCCAAATAAATTAGTAATAGCAATAAAGGAAAAAACATCATATGTTTATGTAAAATATAATAATAATATATATATATCAGATAAAAGTGGTGAAATATATGGCTATATGAATGAGAGTGAAAAAAAAAACATGCCATTACTTCAAATAAAAAGTAAATCTGATTTAAAAGAATTATTAGAAATAATGGAAAAAGTAAATTTTAAGGGTGGAATATCACAGATGTATAAAATTCCTAATGGTGTTGTAATAAGAACTAATTCGGGGTTTGAGATAAGAACAAACAAAAGTATAAAAAAAGAAAAATATGTGATTGTAAAAAAATTATATGATCAACTCGAAGCAGAGATTAAGGTAGAAAAAAATATAGATTATATTGATATAAGATTTAAAGATTATGTTATTAAAAGCTTATAAAAGGAGTCGAGTATGAGAAGAATAAGAACAGGAATAGATATAGGCTCTTCTAAAACTACAATTGTTGTAGGAGAACTATATGATGCAGGAAAAAGTATAAAAATACTGGATCAAGTTATAGTACCTTCTAATGGAATCAAAAAAGGAAAAATAATAGATGGTGAATTATTTAGTAAAAGTATAAAGCGTGGATTAGAAAGAATAGAAACAAAGTTAGACATTAAAATAGATAAAGCTACAATAGGTGTTAGTGGTAGTGATATCAAATCTAGCACAACTGAGATTGAATATAAACTTTCAGACGAAGAAATAGAAGTTACATTAGAACATTGTAAACAAATATTAGAAATTTCAAAAAAGAAAGTAGTTAAAAATGATGAACAAGTAATAACAAAAGAGATTTATAATTATAGAGTAGATGATTCTGGAATTATGAAAAGCCCTATAGGGAAAGTTGGAAACAAATTAAAAGCTAGTGTTCATTTAGTAAGAATTTCTAAAACACGAGTTAGTAAAATAATAGAAACTATGAACAAATCAGACATAGAAGTAGAAAATATAGTATATAATGGAGAAGCTAGTTCAAAAGCTACATTAAAAACTATTGATAAAATAAATGGTGTTGCTCTAATCGATATAGGTTATGGTCTTGTAGATATGACAATCTTTAAAAATAATAAACTAATAAGTACGAATGTTATCCCAATAGGTGGAATGCATTATATAAATGATCTAAAGTATGTTCTAGAATTAGAGGGTGAAATAGTAAAAAACTTGCTAAGTGAAATGAAAGGTAAAAAAATAGATGAAAAAGTAACTATAAAATTTTTAGAAAAGAGTGAAGAAAAATCAAAAACCTATGATATTAAATATTTAAGAGATATAATAGATGCTAGAACTGATGAGATGTTAAATTATATTTCTAGTACTATAGAAGCTTCTGGTTATAAAGAATACCTAAAAAATGGTGTAATATTAACTGGTGGAGTTGTAGAAAGTTATGAAATATTAGATAAATTAAAAAAATTGTTAGGTCCAAATATAAAAATTGGAAAAACAATAAAAATAAATGGGATGACAACTAAATTAAAAACACCAGCAACTACAGCAGGTGTGGGAATATTATTAACAGCTTTAGAAGATGAATATAATAATTTAGAGAAAAAAATAGGTAGAGAAGAAAAAAAAGAGGAAAAATCAAAGAAAAGCACAATAATAAATAAAGAAGAAAAAAATGTAAAAACGCAAACAAAAGATGTAAAAAAAGAGTTAAATATTCCAAAAGAAAATTTAGAAAAATCAAAATGGAAAAAATGGTTGAGTAATTTTATATAAGTAGAAGCTAAGGGAGGAAAAATGATACATACAAATGAGCATTTAGTTAAAATAAAGGTAATGGGAATAGGTGGATCTGGTGGAAATGCAATAAATGATATGATTGCAGCAGGAGTAAATGGTGTAGAATATATCGCAGCTAATACAGATGCCCAAGACCTACACGATTCTTTAGCTGATATTAGAATTCAATTGGGAGAAAAATCAACAAGAGGTTTAGGAGCAGGAGCAAACCCTGAAATAGGGAAACTTGCTGCTGAAGAAGATTTAGA
>JAGLEA010000124.1 GCA_023145315.1 Psychrilyobacter sp. | reverse complement strand
TTATTAGAAGAAACTGATATGTTATTCATAACTTCTGGTATGGGTGGAGGAACGGGAACAGGTGCAGCTCCAGTAATAGCTAAAGTAGCTAAAGATATGGGCATATTGACTGTTGCTGTGGTAACGAAACCATTTAGTTTTGAAGGTAATAGTAGAATGAGAAACGCAGAGGAAGGAATCGTTAATTTGAACGATGTAGTAGATGCACTTATTGTAATTCCTAATGACAAACTATTCGAACTACCAGAAAAAACAATTACCCTCCAAAATGCCTTTATGGAAGCTAATAATGTGTTAAAAATAGGAATAAAAGGACTAGCAGATTTAATATTAAAAACAGGTTTAATTAACCTAGACTTCGCAGACATTAGAACTACTATGCTAGATTCAGGAGTAGCTATGATTGGTTTTGGAGAAGCAGAAGGTGAAAATAGAGCAGTAAAAGCAACTGAATTAGCACTCCAAAGTCCATTACTAGAAAAATCAATAACAGGTGCAGGTAAAATATTATTAAATATAACGGCATCATCTACATTAGGATTAAATGAGGCGTTTGCTATCTCGAACATGGTGAAAGAAGCGGCTGGTAAGCCTGATGATGTTATGTTTGGTGTAACAGCTGATGACGAGATGGGAGAAGTTTTACAAGTAACGATAGTTGCAACAAACTTTTCTGAAGGTGCTTCAGATAGTAAAGTCGTAGCGATAGAAAAACCAAGTGTAGAAAAGAAAGTAGAAGGAAAAGAAGAAGAAGATTTAGACATTCCAGCTTGGATGAGAAGAAATAACTAAAAAAAAGAACTGCTCTGATTATATTTGAGTAGTTCTTTTTTGATCCTGTAAAATATTGGCGATAAATTTTAATTTAAAGATTAAGTTTTTATGCAAAATTAGAGGATTTGTAGTAATTAAAATAAATATTAAGAGGTGATCTTGTTGTCTAGACTTATACTAGCTACCTTTATAGGAAAGGTTGTAGGAATTATAATATTGTTATTAGCTATAATTGTTGTAGGAGTACTTTGTTATATAATAGATCGGTTAGGGTTAAGAAAAATATTATTTGGAGAACACGCAAAATTAAAATTAATTGTTTTACTGAGTTTAACATTTTTAATTATGATGCTATTTGTGTTTAAGCCTATGATTAATTTTATTATGTCTATTGGTTGATGAAAATAAATATTATTTTCATGGAATTCATAGATTGAACGGTAGTAGAATTTTATTTTTTCCTTGCTTTAGTCTTACGGATATGATATAATGGATGCACCCTGTTTGAGTAATAAAATTACTTGGGCAAAATCCAGAGGGAAGGAGGTCAAACAAATGACTAATTACGAAATTATGTACATCATTAACCCAACAGTTATGGAAGATGCAAGAGGTGCTATCATTGAGAAAGTAGAAACTATCTTAACAGCAGCAACTGCAACTGAATTAAAAACTACAAAAATGGGTGAAAGAAAGTTAGCTTATCCAATCGAAAAGAAAGGAACAGGTTTCTATGTATTAACTACATTTAAAGCTGAAGGGCAAAACTTACAAGCTGCAGAAAATAAGTTAAACATTACTGAAGAAGTAATGAGATACATCATTACTAAAAACTAATTACAAGTTTAAGTAAAATGTTTAATTTAGGAGGAATATTATGTCTATGAATTTAGTAGTATTAACAGGAAGACTAGTAAAAGACCCAGAATTAAAGTATGGACAAAGTGGAATGGCTTTTTGCAGATTCACACTAGCAGTTAATAGAATGAAAAGAGATGATCCAGCAGATTTTATAGGTTGTACTGCTTTCGGTAAGACGGCAGAATTGATTGGTGAATATTTGAGAAAAGGTAGTAATACTGGAGTACAAGGTAGAATTCAAACAAGAACATATGAAGTTAACGGTGAAAAAAGATATGGAACAGACGTTATCGTAGATAGAATTGAATTTTTAGGTTCTAAAAATGATAGTGGAAATTTTGAATCTACTCCATCAAAACCAAAGAATGATTATGGAAGTGCAAAAACAATAAAAAAACCAGAACCAACGGGTGTTGTCGACAATGATGACGATGACGAATTCCCGTTCTAATTTTAGGAGGTGACTGAATTGGCAGAATTCAGAAAGAGAAGAAGAAGAGCAAAATTAAGAGTTAAAGCTGAAGAGTTAAACTATAAAAATGCAGATTTATTAAAAAGATTTATGTCTGATAAAGGTAGAATCAATCCTGCAAGAGTAACTG
Organism: Psychrilyobacter sp.; assembly: GCA_023145315.1. GTDB lineage: Bacteria > Fusobacteriota > Fusobacteriia > Fusobacteriales > Fusobacteriaceae > Psychrilyobacter. The sequence continues at coordinate 8,029 of JAGLEA010000124.1, read as the reverse complement.
GAGCAAGTGCTAAGTTACAAAGAAAATTAACTAGAGCAATAAAGCAAGCAAGAAACATCGCTTTATTACCTTATACAATCACAGCAAAGTAAGAAATTACTTTTTAGAGAGCCAAGAAATTTATTTCTTGGCTTTTTTTGTATTTAAAAGGAAAAAAAAAAAAAAGGAGTAAAAGGTAAGGTAATAGAAATGAAAATATAGGAGTGGAGCATATGAAAAAATACATATTAGTTTTTATATTAATAATTATGAGTAGTCAAATACTATATAGTGTTGATGAATTAGAGTTAAAAATATATGAAAAATTAACAAATCAAAATGGTGAGTGGATAAATCAAACAACAGGACGAACAGGAGAAAATATAACAGATGTAACTGGATTTGAATTTACTAAAGGTGGAGATGGATCTAATATATCAAACCCTATTGTATATGTCACTGGAAATTTTTATGTAAAAGGTACTGGTGATGTACTAGAACTAAAAATTGAAGGTCAAGTAGGAGGACCGACTACATTAACAGGATTTGTAGAAGGAACGCCTTTTGAAGAAGCAATAGGGGATTTAAACTTAAACGGAACAAATGAAATAATAGTTACTCAAATTCGATCTGGAAATTCAGGTAATGAGGTTACGAAGAAGTTTGTACTAGATACAGGTATAAATGATAGTAAGTATGAAAATAAAATAATAGGAGAGTTAAATAATAATAATGAAATAGATGTAGAGATATCAGAATTATCTGGAATTATAAAATATAAATATCGACTTAAATCATCAAATAAAACAGTAACTTCTACTTCTTCTCCTAATAGTAACGCTGAAGGAGAAATAACAATAAGTTCTACTTCTACCGAAAATATAACTTCAACTCATATAGCGACAATACCTACAACTGGATTTGAAGGTAATAAGGTGGAGTTAGAATTGACAGTCTATGATAAGTTAGGTCACGAAAAAACATTTAATAAAAAAACTTATTTCATACCAACATCTGGATTAGGAGTAAAATCAACTGTAGAAAAGGAAGTAAAAGAAAGAAAAAGTAGGGTAATAATAGTAGACGGGAATAAAAAAAGTAAAATAAAGATTGAAAGGAGCACTGATACAAGCAGAGAGTAAAAAGGGTATGAAGATGTTTTTTTATATGACAAGGAAAAAAATGTGATTACAAGTATATAATACTAAGTTTAATTAGAAATATCTATAGGGGGAAGAATTATGGTAAGAACAAGAAGACAAGAAGCAGAGTTAGCAAGTGATTTATTGAAAAAAAATAAAAGTGGATTAGTGGCAACTCCAATAGCAGTTACAAGAACTAGATCAACTGGTGGTTCTTCAGGTGGAAGTAAAAATAAGGGGCAAGATGGAGATGCTTCTACAAGTTTATTAGAAGAAGCTTTTCAATTTTCAGATTTGAATCAAACAACAGAGGAAATCGATGAACTAGATGATGATATATTAGAATCAATAGGTGAAGAAAGTGCCACAATAGTTAAAGGTGTAAATGCAATAATAATAAAAGCTGTAAAATTACAAGCAAGTGATATTCATATAGAACCTTACGAAGATCATGTGAGAATTAGATATAGAATAGATGGTGTATTAGTAACAGAAAAAAAATTACCAAAAGATGTAATTACTTCTATTGTTTCGAGAATAAAAATAATGTGTGAACTTAATATATCAGAAAAAAGGTTACCACAGGATGGAAGATTTAGAATAAAAATGGGTAATAGAAAAATAGATTTTCGTGTTTCAACATTGAGAACACTACACGGCGAAAAAGTAGTAATGAGAATATTAGATCAATCGGCAGTAAGTTTAGAGTTACCAACTTTAGGTTTTGAAGAGGACGCATTAGGGATAATAAATAAAGTAATACAAGACCCATATGGAATAATATTGGTAACTGGTCCAACAGGATCTGGAAAATCAACAACTCTTTATTCTATATTAGTGGAATTAAATAAAGAAGATGTAAATATATCAACTACAGAAGACCCTGTAGAGTATGAATTACCAGGGATTAATCAGGTTCAATGTAAGTCAGATATCGGATTAACTTTTTCTACAACACTACGTAGTTTTCTTCGTCAAGATCCAGATGTAATAATGGTAGGAGAAATAAGAGATGGAGAAACAGCAGAAATATCAATCAAAGCAGCCTTAACAGGTCATTTAGTTTTATCAACACTACATACAAATGACGCTCCTAGTACTGTTCATAGACTTCTAAATATGGGAATAGAGCCATTTTTGATATCAGCATCATTATCTATGATTATAGCTCAGAGATTAGTAAGAAAAAATTGTCCACATTGTATAGCTGAAGATGAAACTGCTCACAATAAGCTGTTATCTATGAATCAAGACGATAGAGGTTATGATGAAACGAAATTTAAAAGAAGTAAGGGATGTTCAAAATGTAATAATACAGGCTACAAGGGTAGAAGTGTATTATATGAAATAATGGTGTTAGACGAAGAAATGAGAGCGTTTATTGCAAAAGGTTCTACTAGTATAGAGCTAGAAAAAATGGCTTGTGACAAAGGAATGGTAAGGTTAAGAGAATTAGGGATGAAAAAAGCTCTTGCTGGAATAACTAGTTTAGAGGAAGTGATGAAGGTAACAATCTCATAATATAGTCTAGAATTAGTACTTTAAAGGGAGGACAGTATTGTGTTATATAAATATGAAGTATTAGATGGTAGTGGAAAAAAACAGAAAGGGGAAATAGAAGCAAATAACCCTGCTGATTTGAGAATAATTTTACGTAAAAAAAAATTAGTTTTATTAAAATTTTCAAAGACAAAAAAAGAAAAATTTTCTCTTAAAGATTTTTTATTCAAAAGGGTAAAAACAAAAGATATAGCTGTATTTACTAGAGGTTTATCAACAATGATAAATGCTGGTGTAAGTATACTTCGAGCATATGAGATATTAGAAAATCAAATAAAAAAACCAAAATTAAAAAAAGTTGTAACTCAAATAAAAGAAGATTTAAACGCAGGATTAGAGATGTCAAAATCAATGGAAAAGCATCCTAAGTATTTTAATGTATTATATGTAAGTATGGTTAGATCAGGAGAAACTTCAGGTACATTGGATGATGTTTTGAATAGAATAGCAGATGCACTGGAGAAAGCTGAGCAGATAAAAGGAAAAGTAAAGGGAGCTATGGTATATCCGGGAGTTGTACTTTTTACAGCAATCTCAGTAATGTTCTTTATGTTAGCATTTATAATACCTAAATTTATGTTACTATTCGAGGGGACAGGAGTAGAGATGCCGTGGCTTACTTTGATGGTAATGGAAGCAAGTAATATAGCTTCGAAATATTGGTATCTATTTGTTATTGGAACTGTAGGAATTTTCTATGGAATAAAAAAAATATTATTAAATAAAAAAGGGAAAAGATTCTTTGATGTATGGGTATTAAAAGTGCCTTTAATAGGAGCTTTTGTAAGAAAAACTGCAATGGCACGATTCACTAGAACTTTATCTACTCTTCTAAACAGTGGTGTTAGTATTATAGTTGCTTTTGATATAACATCAGAAGTAATAGGTAATACTTTAATACAAGAAGCATTAGAGGTGGCTAAAGAAAGTATCAGTAATGGTGACAGTATATATGAGCCATTAGAAGCTAGTGGTCAATTCCCAGATATGGTAACTGACATGATCCAAGTAGGAGAAGAAAGTGGAGAATTGGCATCAGTATTAGAGAAAGTTGCCGATTATGCAGAGATAGAATTAGATGAAGCAGTTGGGAAATTACTTGCTGCATTTGAGCCACTAATAATATTATTTATGGCTATAGGAGTTGGAGTATTGATTATATCTATGTTCTTGCCATTATTTAAAATGTCGGATATGGTGGGATAAGATGAAAAATATTATTTCAGTTAAAAATATATCTTTAGAGTATAAAGAAAAAGATCTATTAAAAAAGCTAAAGGGAAAGAAAACAACTATAGGAATAAAAAATATATCGTTTGAAGTAGAAGAAGGAGAAATATTCTCGATAATAGGTTTGAATGGAGCCGGGAAAACAAGTACTCTAAAGTGTATACTCGGCTTGATGAAGCCAGATAGTGGATCTATAGAAGTCTTTGGAAAGGATGGCCTTAATGGCAGAGATTTTGAGATGGTAGGCTATCTTCCAGAGATCTCATATTATCCGAAAAGTATGAAATTAAATGAACTTATGAAATATTATGGAGAACTATATAATATTCCAAAAGGAGAACTAAATAATAAAATAGATAGTGTGATAGAAAAATTAGGATTAACTGAAAGAAAAAAAGATAGACTAGAAAAATTTTCAAAAGGGATGTTACAAAAAGTAGGTATAGCTCAAGCGATACTAAACACTCCGAAATTATTATTTCTCGATGAGCCTATGTCTGGATTAGATCCATTAGCACGAGAACTAGTTATTCAAATAATATTGGAATTAAAATCACAGGGAACGACTATATTTTTTAACACACATATATTAGAAGATGTGGCAAGTATTGCTGATAAAGTAGCTATAATAAATAATGGTGAATTAATAGAAATATTAGACATGAAAAAAACAATGAGAGAGGAAAAAGATTTTTTACTAAGTGATTATTTCATAAAAAAAGTGACAACTTAGATGCGAAATTCCTAAAAATATTAAAAAGAAAAAGAGGTCTAGAATGAAAAAAATATTAGTTATAGGAAAATATACACTTAAAGAAAATATATCTAACAAAGTATTTAATGGAATTATTTATTTTGGGATTTTAGCTATGTTTTTTACAGCTATGTTAGATGAAGTGGCACTTTATGAGGGGAAACGAGTAATTAGAGATAGTGGATTGTTTCTTACAGAACTGCTAGTGATGTTGATAACTGTATATATATCTTCTACATACGTGATAAAAGCTATGGCAGATAAGTCTATATATTTGGTATTGACTAAGGCAGTAAGTAAGCCAAAATATATAATTGGAATAAACTTAGGTATAATATATTCTGTATTTTCAAACGTTTTCATTATGGGTGGAATACTAGGAGTTGTTTTATATACTAAAGGCGAATTTAGTTGGTGGTATATACGAGCACTATTTTTTATAGGGTTAAAGTTATCTATTGTTGGAAGTATTGGAGTATTTTTTTCAATAATATCCGATTCATTTGTTACTGCTACAATATTTACTTTGTTTACTTATATTTTAGGGCATGGAGTGATGGAGATAAAAGCTATATCAGAGAGGATGACAGGAACATTCTTTCAGTGGATACTAGACGCATTATATATAATTTTACCGAAATTTAATCTACTTAATTACAGGGATCATCTAATAGATCCGCAATTTAATTATTTTATAGTGTTAGGGTATGTAGTTGTTTATATAACTTGCGTAGTAGCAGCTACTATTATTATATTTAATAAGAAGAGGCTTTAGGGATCTATCGAAGTTGCTATTTGTAAAAAGAAAATAAAAGGTTGTGATATTGGTGGTAAAACACAGTAGTAAATTTATATTATTAGGGTGTTTAATAGTTTTAGTTCTTTTGAATCCCTATTTAGAAAAAAAAGAAGGAATATTAATGAACAGTCGGTATAAAGAAAATACAGGAATGACACAGAACACCCTATTACTCCGAACTTTGGGTATGAAAAAGGTAGGAGTATCATTTTTATGGGTTAATCAAGTATTGACATTAGGAGGTGAAGGAAGTGTTTCTACAGAGGAAACCGTAGAAAAGCTGTATGAGAATTCAAGTAAAATGACATATCTTGATCCATATTTCCTTACTAATTATAATTTTACTGGAAGCGTGTTAGGACTTATTAATGTATTTAGAAGGCATGATCTTGCAGGGGAAATATATGAAAGAGGAATTTTGTACAATCCTGATAATAGAGTATTGAAAAATTATTATGCAGGTGTTGTCGCAGCTTCTAAGGGAGATGAGGAAACATTACTAGTAAATTTTGAAAGAGTAGTAAAGGAAACCAAGGATGATTTACTAACTACTATAGTTTCATATGTGTATGAAAAAAAATATAATAGAGATGGCCAGCAAAAAGATTTGAAAAAAGCTAGAGAGTATTGGACTATTTTAGCAAATTCAAAAGATGCAAAGTATAGAGAAGGCGGACTTAGAAAGCTAGAAGATTATAGTAGAATAAAAAAAAAAAAAAAATAAAAAATAAAAAAAAGGAAAAGTAATAAAAATAGTGTAAAGTAGAGTACGAAAATAAACATGAAGATAAATTAAGAGGAGGAAGAGATGAAAAACTTGAAAAAAGGATTTACTCTAATAGAGTTACTAGTAGTGATTGCAATAATCGGAATATTAGCAACAACTTTAGCTCCTAAATTAAGAGTTCAATTAGCTAAAGCAAAAGATTCTAAAGCAACATCATTGTTAGGAGTAGTGAGAACAGCAGGGTCAGTAGCACTTATAGAAGCCCTAATCTCTACAACTAGAACAACCACAAATCTTGAATTTGATGAAATCTTAGGTAAGATTGATAAAGCATCAAGAGAGATGATAGCAGCAGATGGGTCTATATCTATCGGTGGAAGTAAAAACGCTGAAGGAGATCAAACATATGGTGGTTCAGTAGGCTTAGTTGATTCAGTAGGCTTAGCAGCAACAGATATGACACCACTAAAAGCAGGATCAACGATGCTTGTAAGAGATGATGAAATATCAATTTTCTTAAGAGCTAATAATAGTGAAGCACGAAGTAGTGAAGGTAAAAACTGGTCAGAGTATTAAGCATAGGCACTAATAACATTATAATATATTTTACAGGAGGATAAGGATATGAGAAATTTAAAGAAGGGGTTTACTCTGATAGAATTATTAGTAGTAATCGCAATAATTGGAATATTAGCAACAACTTTAGCACCAAAATTGAGAGAGCAATTAGCTAAAGCAAAAGATGCAAAAGCAATCGCTTTATTAGGGGTAGCAAGAACAGCAGGATCAGTAGCATTTATAGATGCAATGGTAGTTCATACAGGAAATGGAGCTTTAGAAGTAACTTTTGATAATATGGCAAGTAATATGGATGAAACATCAAATGGCATGATATCAGCAGATGGATCTATACCAGTAGGTGGAAGTAGACCTTCAGCAGGTGGAGCAATATCTTATGGTGGTTCAGTATCATTAGCAATTGATGGAACAGTATTCAAATCAGGTGATTCAGTTGCTTCTACTGATGATGAGTTCAATATAAACCTAAAAGAATTTGGAACAACTGGTCCAACAAGTACAGAAGGAAAAGATTGGTTAAACTACTAATAGTATAAAAAATGTATCAATATTGCTAAGTATTATATTTAAAACTAAATTTTAACAGGAGATGAAGTATGAGAAATTTAAAGAAAGGATTTACTTTAATAGAGTTATTAGTGGTAATCGCAATAATTGGAATATTAGCAACAACTTTAGCACCAAAGTTAAGAGAGCAACTAGCTAAAGCAAAAGATGCAAAAGCAATCGCTTTATTAGGAGTAGCAAGAACAGCAGGATCAGTATCATTTGTAGATGCAATGGTAGCTCATACAGGAAATGGAGAATTAACAGTAAAATTTGGAGATATTAAAGGTAATATGGATGAGGCATCAAATAACATGATAAATACAGAAGGTTCTATAGCTATAGGTGGAAGTAGAGATGGAGCATCAGGATCAATAGTTTATGGAAATGCTGTAGCTTTAACAGCAGAAAAATCAGCATCAGGAACAGTATTAGCTGCAGATGGTGATTTAATAACTTCTGCTAATGATGAGTTTAATTTATTCCTTGTACCTGTTGGTAGTACAGGAACAACAAGTACAGAAGGAAAAGATTGGTTAGAGTACTAAAAATTATAAAAAGGCTTGAGAAATTTTCAAGCCTTTTTTTTTTGCTTGTGTTATAATAACTTACGTATTTAGTCATAAACACTATAAAAAAAATTAGGAGAGAACTATGAATATAAATGATTTTTTAAACCGAGAGATTACAAGATCTGAAGCATTAGAACTTAC
>JAGLEA010000123.1 GCA_023145315.1 Psychrilyobacter sp. | reverse complement strand
GAAAAATACTGTGGAAATGAGTTACATACTTGTACTATCTCTAATGCAAAATCTGGTAGATGTGAAGAGGATTGTAAATTTTGTGCTCAATCATCTCATTATAATACAAATATTACTAGCTATGAATTAAAAGAAAAAGAGGTACTTCTGGAAGAATATGAAAATTCTAAAAACTTAGGAAGTTCAAAGTTTGGTATTGTTACTTCTGGTAGGAGTATAAATAAAGGGACTAAAGAATTTGATGAAATAAATGATTTTTTAAAAACTGCAAAAATTGAAAATAATGGAGTAGAACTTTGCTGTTCAATAGGGTTGTTATCGAAAGAAGAGTTGTTAGAATTAAAAAAATCAGGAGTAACTAGGTTTCATAGTAATTTACAGACTTCGGTAGAATCATATAATCAAATAGTAGCTACTACTCATAATATCGAAAATAGAATAAAAACGATTAAGTCTGCTAAGGAAATAGGATTAGCAGTGTGTAGTGGTGGAATAATAGGTATGGGAGAGTCATGGGAAGATAGAATAAGTATGGCCTTTACATTGAAAGAATTAGGAGTTGATGGCATTCCTATAAACATTTTAACACCAATACCTGGAACGCCTTATGGAGATAGGGAGCATCTGTCTATAGATGAGATATTAAAAACTATAGCTATTTATAGGATTATTTTTAAAGATAAAGTTATAAAAATTGCTGCAGGTCGTGAAGGTATTTTAAAAGACTTTATGGGAAGTGCATTTATGGCTGGAGCTAATGGAATGCTTGTAGGAGGATATCTTACTGTAAAAGGAAGAACACCTCAAGAAGATTTCAAATTTATCGAAAATATAAAAAAAATGTGGGCATAAAAAAAGTCACTTCTAAAATTATTTAATTAATTTTAGAAGTGACTTTTTAGTTAATATATTCAAAAACTTTTAGAGTTTTTATTCCACTAATTTTTTCTATTGTTTCAATATTATTTAATAGTAGTAATTTGTTGGAAACATTTTCTCTATTATTAAAAATTAATCCTTCGATCTCAATATTATTAGTTTTTAAAACTTCTAATGTTAAGAGAGCATGATTTATTGCTCCTAGAGTATTATTAATCACAACAATTATTTTTGATATCCCTCTATATTCTTTGATTAAATCTAAATATGTATAATCCAAACTATACGGTACAAAAAGTCCTCCAGCTCCTTCGACATATAAAATTTCATGCTTTTCATTTTCTTTATCTATTTTATTTTTAATACTTTCTATAGATATTTTTATATTGTCAAGTTTTCCTGCAATATGAGGCGACATAGCTTTAGTAAAAAAATAGCTATTTATTTCATTGACTTCTTTTCCTAATAAATCAGCATAAATTTTTGAATCAGAACCTTCTAGTTCTGAATTAAATAAGTCAGATCCTGTCTCTATTGGTTTTAGAACCATAACTTTTTCTTGATTTTTAATTCGATCTTTTATTAAATTTGAAGTTACAAATGTTTTGCCTACTTCTGTACTTGTTCCTACTATAAAATAAAGTTCTCCTAAATTACTTTTCTTTAATTTCATTAGATATACCCCCATAGAATAAGTTTTACTTGGATTAAATTTTACCACATTTATAATTTTAAATTTGATTTTTCATTATAAAAAAGTTAATATATTATATTACTAATAATAGAGGTGAATATATTAATATGAAAAATATTTGGTTTCCGTATACACAAATGAAAAATATGACTCCACCTCTCCATATCGATAGAGGTGAAGGTGTTTACTTATATACAAAAGATGAAAAAAAACTTATCGATACTGTTTCATCATGGTGGTCTACAATTCATGGATATAATAATTTAGAAATAAACAATGCTATTAAAGATCAAATAGATAAAGGGTCTCATATGATGTTAGGGGGATTAGTTCATGATCCTGTCATTAAATTCAGTAAAAAATTAGCTAGTATATTACCTAAAGATTTAGATCACTGCTTTTTTTCTGATAGTGGATCTGTTGGTGTAGAAGTAGCATTAAAAATGGCAGTTCAATACTTTAGTAACCAAGGTATGAAAAAAACTAAATTTATCTCATATAAAGACTCCTATCATGGTGATACCTGGAAAGCTATGGAAGTAGGAGATGATCCTGATTATCATAAAGCATTCAAAGGAAATAACACTCCTTCTAATTTCTATGTGACCCCAGATAATATTAATGAATTAGAAGAGGTTTTAAAAAATAACTCTAAAGAAATTGCTGGATTTATTGTAGAACCAATTTTACAAGGTGCTGGTGGATTTAAAATACACTCTAGAGAATATCTCAAAAAAGCTAGAATTCTGTGTGATAAGTATGATATCCTATTTATTTTTGATGAAGTTGCTACTGGGTTTGGTAGAACTGGGAATTTATTTGTAGCTGATGAAGATTTGGTTCCTGATATTATAATCTTAGGTAAAGCTTTGACTGGAGGATATTTAGGGCATGCAGTGACTGTGGCTAATGACAAAGTATATTATGAATTTTATTCTGACTCTGTTGATGACAGCTTTATGCATGGACCAACTTTTATGGGGAATCCTCTTGCTTGTGCTGCTGGTTTGAAATCTATAGAAATTTTTCAACGGGAAAATTATATAGAAAAAATAAAAAATATAGAAACAATTCTTAATAGGCTAAAGGAGATAAAGCATCCAATGATAAAAGAAATACGTGTTATTGGAGGTTGTGGATGTATAGAAGTCTATGATAATAAGATATTAAAGGGTTTTAAAGAATACTGTTATGAAAACGGTATATGGAATAGAACATTTTTGAATTTTGCATATCTTATGCCACCTTATATTATTACAGAAAAAGAGCTATCACATGTAATCAATACTTTTAAAAGATGGTTTTGTGATGTGAATAAAGATGTTTTATAATTATTTAGAAAAGAAGTTAGAAGATTTAAAACTTCAAGATAACTTTAGAGAACTAAAAAATCATAAAAAAAACTATATACTTAATTTTTCTTCTAATGATTATCTTAATCTTAACTCTGATAGAGAATTAAAAAACAATTTTTTAGAGAGTATAAATATCGAGGAAATTTCATTTGGAAGCTCTGGATCTAGGTTATTAGGAGGAAATTATAATGAAATTATTAATTTTGAGGAAAGTATAGATAAGATCTTTAAAAAGAAATCTTTAGTTTTTAATAGTGGATATGATGCTAATACAACTGTATTAGAGACTTTTTATAAAAAAGGAGATGTGATTTTTACTGATAGATATAATCATGCTAGTATCTATGATGGAGCTCTTCATTCAGGTGTAAAAATAATTAGATATAAACATTTAGACTATCAAGATTTAGAAAAAAAACTGAAAAAACATCGAAATTCTTATGAAAATTCATTAATTATTACTGAGAGTATATATAGTATGGATGGTGATATAGTAGATTTAAATGAGATTATTAGATTAAAAAATGAATTTAATTCCCAATGTTATCTTGATGAAGCTCACTCTTATGGTGTCTTGGGATATGGCTTAGCTTACTCTCATTCAGTAGTAGAAGAGATTGATTTTATTATGCTAGGTCTAGGTAAAGGCGGAGGAAGTAATGGTGGGATTTTAATTTTAAATAATATTTCAAAAGAGTATATTGTTAATAAAGGAAGAAAATTTATCTACACAACTTCATCTTCTCCTATACAAACAAGTTGGAATCACTATATTTTTAAAAAAATACCAGATTTCAAAGAGAAAAGAAAAAAATTAGAACTATTAAAATTATTAGTTTACAAAAAATTAAAAGAAAAAAATATAGATACCATTAGTAGTGAACAAATAATAAGTATTGTAATAGGAGATAATAAAAAAACTATTGATTTAGCTCAAAAATTAGGAGAAAAAGGATACTTAGTTCATCCAATTAAAGAGCCTACTGTTCCGAAAGGCCGATCTTGTTTAAGGCTTACTCTAAATAGTAATATGGAATACAAAGATATTATTATTTTTATAGAAGAACTAAGCAATGAACTAAAAAACGACAACAAAATTTGAGGTGAAATATGAAATTGATATTATTTTTTAATGGATGGGGAGTTTCTAAAGAGATTTTTAGTCCATTAAAAACTAAAAATTATGATATAAAAATAGTAGATTTAGAAGAATCTTTAGATTTTGAAATTTTAGAAAAATATAGTGAGATTTTTATTATCGGCTGGTCTTTCGGGGTATATCACGCTTCAAAGACTTTTAATTCTATTAGTAATTCAAAAATGGAAAAAAAGATAAAAAAAACAATTGCTATAAATGGTACTTCGAGTGCTATTCATAAAAAATACGGTATTTCTCCTGTTATTTTTAATAAAACGCTTGTTACTCTTAGTGAAAGTAAATACTCAGAATTTATGAAAAATATAGGATTAAAAATTGAGAAGAGTAATGACTGGAAAATACACCGAGATATTTTAGAAAATTTTAGTAAGCAATATAGCGAAACTCCTTCTATTTTTGAATATTCTATAATTTCATCTAAAGATCGAATTTTCACTTCTAGATGCCTTCTAAATTTTTATAAAGATTCTATCTATAAAATTATTGAATGCAATCACTATCCTTTTGAAAGATGGAATAATTGGGAGGAAATTTTAGATGAATTTTAATAATAAGTTTGATAAATATGATGAAAATGCACATGTTCAAAAAAAAGTTGCAATAAAATTAATGAGTTTACTTCCTAAAGAAAGCTATAATTCTATATTTGAAATAGGGTGTGGTACAGGTATTTTGAGTAAAGAAATCAATAAAAAAATTAATTATAATAATTTTTTTATTAACGATAA
>JAGLEA010000122.1 GCA_023145315.1 Psychrilyobacter sp. | reverse complement strand
TGAAAGTGCAGAATCATAAAGCCATTTTCCATCTATTTTTTTAAATAAAGATCTTTCGTTATGAAATAATGTTTCACCGTTCTCTAAATAATGCCCTTTAAATTCTACTATTCCCTCTAAATCATCTTTGTTTCCATCTTTAGTCTCAACTATTTCTAATTTATTCCAATTTGTAGATTCAGACCAATGTTTAATCTCTTCTAAAGTTAATCCTTCACGAGTTTTAGGGTTATGTGTATCGTAGATATAGTCTACCTCTCCTACAACATAAGCAGTATATCTAGATCTCATAGTATCTTCAGCAGTGGTTGGTAATTTTTTACCTGTAATAAATGGTTTGCAACACTCTTCGTAACTTAGTTCTTTTCCACAAGGACATTTTTTCATATTTATACCTCCAAAATTTTATAAGTAATTATACCACATAAATTTATTAGAAAATAACTTTATAAAAATTTAAGACAAAAAAAATTAAATATATGCTATATTAGTAATAAGAAAATTATTTTTTAAAGGGGGCTTAAAAGATGAGCGAAAAGATGTGTAAAGGAATAGATAATCAAAGGTTTCATATTCATAAATGTGAAAAATGTGGTAATATAGTTGAAATGTTACATCCAGGTTTTGGAGAATTATATTGTTGTAAGATGCCTATGGTATTACAAATAGAAAATTCTATAGATGCATCTGTAGAAAAGCACCAACCGAAAGTAGTAAGGTTAAGTAATGGATATGAAGTAACAGTGGGAAGTACTGAGCATCCAATGACAGAAGATCACTATATCGAATGGATAGAGCTAATAATAGATGGTTGCTCAATTATCAAATATTTGAAACCAGGAGACAAACCTTTTGCATCATTTACATCATGTGATGGTACAAATGTAGTGGTTAGGTCATATTGTAATTTACATGGACATTGGAAGGGGTAATTATGAATTCAGTAGTGGTATCTTTAGAATTTTGCAATTCATGAGGTTATAATAGAAGAGCAGTTGCTCTTATGGATGAGATAGTAAGTAAATTTAGGTTTAATGTGAAATCATTTATGCTGATACCTTCTAGTGGTGGTGCATTTGAGTTAAAGATAAATGATGCTTTAATATATTCAAAACTAGCTCAAGGGATGTTTCCGGAAGAAGATAAATTATGGGAAGTAATGGAAGCAGAAATAAGAAGTTTGACAGAATAGTGTATTGACATAACTCTATTTGTATGATATTCTTATAGAAAGATTACAAAAGGGGGGATTTCATGAAATTAGAGAATACTATAACTATAGTTAGAAACAATTTTTTTGAGAAATCTTCTGTATTTTTAACTGATGTTCCCTATGTTATAGTGGGAGCAACTAATTTAATTCACGATTTATATAATATTAATATTGAGAATAAAAACTAATTATTTAGTTTTTATTCTTTTTTTTTATCAAGCTTTCCAGGAGGATAAGATGTTTTTAGAAGATGTTAAAATTTTAGAGAATAAAAAAATAGCAGATAACTATTATTTAATGAGGGTAGAAGGTGATAAGATACCCAAATCTTCTAAACCAGGCCAATTTTTTATGCTAGAGTCAAAAGATAGTTCTAGAATTTTAAGAAGACCCATAAGTTTACACAATGTAGACGAGAATATATTAGAGTTTTATTATGAAGCTCTAGGTAGTGGGACGAAAGAATTTTCTAAATTAAAAATTGGAGAAACTATGAATATTCAAGGTCCTCTAGGAAATGGATTTGATACAGAAGTTAAAGATAAAAATGTAATAGTAATAGGTGGTGGAATGGGAATGGCTCCTATAAAGTACCTGATCAAAAAATTAAAAATAAATAACAATGTAAAATTTATAGGTGGAGGAAGAAATAGTAATGCAGTTGAGATAATTAAAAACTTTAATTTAGATGCGTTATCATATGAAGTGGCGACTGATGATGGTAGTGTAGGATCTAAGGGGAATACAGTAGATCTTTTAAAAACAATTTTAGAGAAAGAAAAAGTGGATATAATTTACACATGTGGACCACACAAGATGATGGAAGCAGTAGCTAGAGTTGCAGAGGAAAACAATATAAGGTGTCAGGTTTCTTTAGAAGAAAGAATGGCATGTGGAATAAAAGCTTGTGTAGGATGTTCTATTCTAACTACAAAAGGAATGCAAAAAGTATGCTATGATGGGCCAGTTTTTGAAAGTATTGATGTAGTAGATATAGATATTATTGATCCAAATGGTGGATGTTGCTAATAAAAGGGGGAGTAATTATGAAAAACAGATTAAATATAAATTTTTTGGGACTTGAATTAAAAAATCCTATTATGACAGCATCAGGATGTTTTGGATATGGGCTAGAATACAAAGATTACTTTGATCCAAATGAATTAGGTGCTGCTGTATTAAAAGGTATAACTATGGAGCCAAGATCTGGAAATAAGGGAACTCGTATAGCAGAGACACCATCTGGAATGTTAAATTCTGTTGGATTAGAAAATCCAGGAATAGAAGAATTTAAAAAAATTATACCAAGTATAAAAAAAGAAATAGATATTCCATTAGTTGCAAATATAAATGGTAAAATATTAGAAGAGTATATAGAAATTGCTAAAGAGATAGAGAAAATAGAAGAAATTGAGATGGTAGAATTAAATATTTCATGTCCAAATGTAAAAGATGGGGGAATGGCATTTGGAGCTAATCCTGATATGGCAAGAGTAGTTACAAAAGAGGTAAGAAAAGTATTAACAAAACCTATGATTGTAAAACTCTCTCCTAATGTAACAAATATAGTAGAGATAGCTAAGATAGTAGAAGAGGAAGGTGCAGATGGAATTGCATTAATAAATACACTTCTAGGTATGGCAATAGATATAAGAAAAAGAAAGCCAATCCTAGGAAATATTATGGGTGGATTATCAGGTCCAGCGGTGAAACCGGTAGCCCTTCGAATGATATATCAAGTAACTCAGGCAGTGTCAATACCAATATTGGGAATGGGAGGAATTACTTCCACTAATGATGCAATAGAGTTTTTCATGGTCGGTGCTAGTGGAATATCACTAGGAACTGGGATGTTTGGGAATCCTAGACTACCTATAGAGATAAAAAAAGGCTTAGAGGAATATTGTATAGAAAATAATATTGAAAATATAAGTGAAATAGTAGGAGCAGCTCATTCTGATGGAGGAGTAGCATATAGAGAAAGAATGAATAGGATAGCTAAGAAATCATAATGTGTAAAAGGGTAAGTCAAAAGTAGAGAGATAAAAAATATTAAGAAAAAAAAGGAGATGACTTAAATATGAAACTATTTGCAAAAGATAGATTAATAGTTGCGTTAGACTATAAAACATTAGATGAAGTAAAGGATATAGTTAATGAGATTGGAGATGCGGTATCTACATATAAGGTTGGATTGGAACTATTTTTAAATACTCGTGGGGAAGCAGTGGAATATCTACACAGTATAGATAAAAAAGTTTTTTTGGACCTAAAATTTCATGATATTCCAAATACAACTACAATGGCATCATTATTTGCACACAAGAAAGAAGTCTTCATGTTTAATATCCACGCAGGTGGTGGTCCCACTATGATGCGAACAGTTGCCAAGATGTTAGAAGAAAATAATTCAGATTCCTTAGTTATTGCAGTAACAATTCTTACCTCATTTAGTGAAGAGGAGGTTAGTAATCATTTTAAAACAGATCTTAATATAGCAGAACTAGCTAATCACTGGGCAATGGAGACAAAGGAAGCAGGATTACATGGCGTAGTGTGCTCTCCATTAGAAGCAAAAAAAATAAAGGAACTTTGTGGTGAAAACTTCTACACAATATGTCCTGGTGTAAGGCCAGCTTGGGCAGTTTCAAATGATCAAAAAAGAATAATGACACCGAAGATGGCAATTTCAAATGGTGCTGATTTCTTAGTAGTTGGAAGACCAATAACTAAAGCAGAGAACCCAGTACAGGCAGCAAAATTAATATTAGAAGAGATAGAAGAAGGATTAGAGGGAAATAAAGAATAATTAGAAACAAGTAATTAGTTATGTGTAAAGAAATAAGTTAAAGAAGAGGTGGTAGTATGCTAATAAAAAATGCTAGATTATCTACAAAAGATAATGAATACGAGATAAAAGATATCTATATAAAAAATGGAAAAATAAAAATGATAGAAGATAATATAGAGAGAGCTGAAGTTGCAAAAGATATTTTTAAGGACTTAGAAGATGGTATAGAGTCTACTATGAAATTAGATGTATTAGACTTAAAAGGAGAAAAATATCTTTTACCTGGAGTCATAGATCCTCATGTTCATATGAGAGATCCAGGACTAACTCACAAGGAAGATCTGTATACAGGATCTCGTGCTTGTGCAAAAGGAGGGATTACAACCTTTATAGACATGCCAAATACTGTACCAACTACTACAAATTTAGAAGCTCTGAACAAAAAAAAGGAGATAGCAAAATCCAAATCTATAGTTAATTATGGTTTTCACTTTGGAGGAACTAGTAGTGATAATAGTGACTTTATACCTAAATCTGGAATAGCTTCTACTAAGGTATTTATGAATATTTCTACTGGAAAAATGTTAGTAGAAAAAGATGAAGTGCTAAAAAATATATTTTCAAAATCAAAAATGGTATCTGTTCATGCTGAAGGTGAAATGGTAGAAAAAGCAATTACCTATAATGAAAAATATGGACAGAAACTATATTTGTGTCATATTTCAACTATGGATGAATTGGAAATAATAAAAAAACATAGATTAAAAAACGAGAAAAAAATATATGTAGAAGTAACACCTCATCACTTATTTATGAGTGATATGGATGTAAAAAGAGAAAATAAGATGCTCCTTAGAATGAAGCCAGAGTTAAAAAGCATAGATGATGTAGAAGCACTATGGAAAGCTATAAATGATGGAACTATCGATACTATAGGAACTGATCACGCTCCCCATCTATTGGTCGAAAAACTAGAAAAAGTAACTTTTGGTATTCCGGGAGTTGAAAATTCACTCTTACTTATGTTAGATGCGGTATCAAAAGAAAAAATAACTTTATCTAAAGTAATAGAGCTAATGTGTAAAAATCCAAGTGACATTTTTGGAATAAAAGACAGAGGTGAAATAAAAAAAGGAAACTATGCAGACCTTGTTATAGTTGATTTAGAAGG
>JAGLEA010000121.1 GCA_023145315.1 Psychrilyobacter sp. | reverse complement strand
GAAACAACAATAGTTAATGGTAATATTGTCTATAACAAAAACCAGTTTTTTAACAATATAGGGAGTGAGATTGAGTATGAGTAATGCAAAAAAAGTAGCAAGAGCACTATTAAAAGTAGAAGCTGTGAGATTAAATGTTGAAAATCACTTTACATTTGTATCAGGAATAAAGTCACCTATATATTGTGATAATAGAAAAGTAATTGGATTTCCAAAAGAAAGACAAGATATCGTAGATGCTTTTATCGAAGAATTAAAAGGAAAAGATTTTGATCTTATAGCAGGAACTTCTACAGCGGGAATTCCATGGGCTGCGTTTATAGCAGAAAAATTAAATCTACCAATGGCGTATATAAGATCCAAACCAAAAGCTCATGGTGCAGGAAAACAAATAGAAGGTGGAAGTGTAGAAGGGAAAAAAGTAGTAGTTATAGAGGACCTAATCTCTACTGGTGGAAGTTGTATCTCAGCTATTGAAGCATGTAGAAGAGAGGGTGCAAAAGAAGTGGAAGTATTGGCTATATTCTCATATGAATTTAAAAAAGCTTATGATAGATTTAAAGAGGTAGATTGTAAATGGACAACACTATCAGGATTCCCGGATCTAATAGAACTTGCAGCAGAAGAAAGCTATCTTTCAGTAGAAGATGCGAAAGAGGCAAAAAAATGGAATAAATCTCCAGAAACATGGAAAAAATAAACTTCTAAAAAAATAAAAAAAAGATAGAGAAAGTTAATAAAATTTCTCTATCTTTTTTATTTATGAAAAATAATAGAAAAAAATAAATAGGATATGGACGACAAATTAATTAGGTAGAAATTTAGAAATAGAAATATTATGTTATTTTATAGAATAAAACACAAGCATGGAAAAGATAGAGGATCTTTTAGAGTAAAATTAGACTTTTTTGAAGAATTCTTCGTATAAGAGGTTTAAAATTAAATAACGGTAGATTGCTATAGGAAACCTCTTAAAATCAAAATAAGAGATTTCTTATTTTTTTGAGACCTCTTCTCTAAAAAAACGTGAAATTAAATATTAAAATTTATAGATGAAAACGGAATCTATCTAATTATAAAATTAAATGACTTCTTATAATGGAACATTCGATATATTGATTTTTTTTTTTGACTAGAACCCCTAAATTTATTGAGTTTATATTCGAAAGTTCCAAAATAAACATTTTGGAACTTTCGTTGATTTATATAAATTAATAGTGTAATATATAATATAAGTAAAATAAAAATAAAAAGAGGGAAAATATGAGCATTGATCAAATAAAAGAATTACGTCAAAAATTAAAAGAAAATAAAAATGATGTTGTAATCACTATGTTATTAGAAGATAAGATAAAAGAGTTAGAGAAAAAAATAAAAAAAGGAGCAAAAAAAAGAGTTGTAAATAGAGATATTAAATATTTAACAAATGAAGAGTACGATAAGTTAATGGGGTCCTTTGAAATTGCTAAAGATCTATATTTAGAAGATAAGAAGAAACAGTTATTTAAATTTTTCAATCGTGATAAACTAATATTTTTAGTTGCTTATGAGTGTGGATTACGAGCCAGTGAAGTATCTAATTTAAGAAAAGAAGATTTTCACGAAAAGAGTAAGGAAATATTTTGTAGAAGATTAAAGGGAAGTAGAAATAATACCGTTAGGTTGACGAAATCTACTAGTAAGTTATTAGGAGAATTTATAAGGGATGATAACAATTCAAAATATATATTTTTAAGTCGAAAATCAACTCCATTAAGTCGCCAACATCTGACTAGGATTTGTAAAAAATATTTTTCATTAGTAGATATACCCCGAGAGAAACAGCATTTTCATACTTTAAAACATACGGCAGGTGTCCATCTAGCAGATTTGGGATTAGATATAAAGGAAGTACAGTATATTTTGGGGCATAGAAACGTAGAAAATACAATGATTTACTTTGACTTTACATCTAAACAGCAAGAAGTTTTATATTCTAAATTAGGACGTAATTAAATGATGTATAAAATTATAATTAGTTTAAATAATTTTATAGAGGGAAGAAAAAAAAGGAGATAAAATCTCCTTTTAATTTTTAGTTCATCTTGTCTTGTAATTTTTTTCCTGCTTTAAACTTAACAGCTTTTTTAGCAGCAATTGTGATTTCTTCACCAGTTTTAGGATTTCTTCCTTTTCTTTCTGCTCTAGCTACAACTTCGAATTTTCCCCATCCGATAAAGTTAACTTCTTCACCGCTTAATAATACTTCTTCGATAGTTCCCATAAATACATCTAATTTTCTTTCTGCTTCTGCTTTAGATTCAAAATTACCTCTTTCTGCAAATAATGCTACAAATTCCTTTTTAGTCATTTTAATACCTCCGTTTTATTAGCCCTTTAAAATAAGGCTTTTCAATGTCTCTATAAATTTATACCATATTTTTTCAATGATTTCAACTTTTATCTACATATTTTTTACTAACATTAACTTATTTTATACTTATTTAAAATAAAATCATTGATTTAGAATAAAAAAAATGGTATATTTATATAGAAGAAAACACAATATTTAGTGTTATAAATAACACTTTAAACTACATAATGGGGTGAATGAGATTTTGAATGAAATTACATGGTTAGGAGAAGGGAATACTTTAGGTCAAGATATATGGAGAAAAAAATATAGATATAATGATGAAGATTTTTCAATGTGGTTAGATAGAATTTCTAATGGGAATACTGATCTAAGAGAGAGTATTGAAAATAAAGAGTTTATTTTTGCTGGTAGAATACTTGCAAATAGAGGATTACATAAATTTGGTAGGAAAATAACATATTCAAATTGTTATGTTTTAACTCCTCCAGAAGACAATTTAGAATCAATATTTGACACTGCTAAAAATTTAGCGAGAACTTTTTCATATGGTGGTGGATGTGGAATAGATATCAGTAATTTAAGACCAAATGGAAGTAAAGTAAATAACTCTGCTTTAGAAACTAGTGGAGCAGTTTCTTTTATGGATCTTTATAATTTAACAACTGAAATTATTGGACAAAACGGAAGACGTGGAGCATTGATGTTATCACTTTCTGTTGATCATCCTGATATAAAGGAGTTTATAAAGATAAAGGAAGATCTTTCTAGAGTTCAAAAAGCAAACATATCTGTAAGAATGAATGATGAATTTATGAATGCAGTATTAGAAAATAAAGAATACGCTCTTTCATATATGACAGAAGAAACAGGGGAAGTCATAGAAAATAAAGTGAATGCAAAGCAATTATTTAAAGACCTGTCATACCAAAATTGGAATTATGCTGAGCCTGGAATGCTATTTTGGAATAGAATTTCTGAATGGAACTTACTGAGTGAAGATGAGGAATTTGAATTTGCAGGAACAAATCCGTGTGCAGAGGAGCCATTACCAGCAGGTGGAAGTTGTCTATTAGGATCGCTGATATTACCAAGTTTTATTGTAGATGGAATATTTGACTTTGAAAAGCTTAAAAAAGCTGTTAGAGCAGGAGTTAAAGCATTAAATGAAGTATTAGATGAGGGATTACCACTACATCCATTACAAGAGCAAAGAGACTCTGTAAAAGATTGGAGACAAATTGGATTAGGAATATTAGGAGTGGGAGATCTTCTAATTAAATTAGGAATCAGATATGGATCAGAAAAATCATTAGAGTTCTCTGATAAAATAGCAAAAGTTATCATTAATGAAGCACTACAAGAAAGTTCTAGATTAGCTAAAGAATTAGGAGCATATCCAAAATTTGATTTAGAGACTATTTTAAAATCAGAATTTTTAATAGCAAATGCTAGTAATGAAACTATAGAGCTAATCAAAGAAAATGGATTGAGAAATTCACAACTTCTAACTATAGCTCCTACAGGTTCTATAGGAACTATGTTACAGATGAGTACAGGAATAGAGCCTAACTTCGCTTTCTCATATACTAGAAAAACTGAAAGTCTACATGGAGAAGATAAATATTATGAAGTTTTTGCTCCTATAGCACGTGAATATATGGATAAAAATGGAATAGAAGGATTAGAAGAACTTCCTGAAGAATTTATTACAGCACAAAATTTAGATCCTATTGAAAGGTTAAAGATGCAAGCAACGTGGCAAAACAGAATAGATGCTAGTATTTCATCTACTGTGAACTTAGTCCATGAAACGACTATTGAAGAGGTAGAAAATATATATCTAAAAGCATGGGAATTAGGATTAAAAGGTGTAACTGTGTATCGTTCTGGTTGTGCAAGAGAAGGAATACTGACTATAGATAAGAAAGTAGAAGATGATGAGATAGTTTTAGAAACACCAAGAGGAGAGTTAAAAAGCATTGCTGAAGATACAATTTATTATCCTAAAAAGTTGAAAATAGGATGTGGAAAACTTAAAGTAATGATCGGATTTTCTCCTTCATTACATCAAATCCAAGACCTCTATGTAATTAGAAGTGGATCAGGAGGCTGTGAGAAAAATATTCAAGCAGTAGCCATATTTATGTCTGGAATGCTAAGATTAGGTGGAAATTTATTTATGCTAGAAAAATCAATTGAAGGAATCAGTGGATGTCCATCATTTGCAAGTGGAAATGCTAAAGGTGGAAATTTATCTAAAGGAAATACTTGCTCATCAGCTATTTTAAATATCCTAAAAGAATTTGAAATTGATATGGGACTAAGTGACCATGAAAAAGCAAAAGTATTGATTAAGCAAAAAGCAAAAAAAGTTTTAATAAAAGAGGCAGAAAAAGAGAAAGTTGCTGAAAAACAAAAACATGATATTGTAGAATGTCCAGAATGTGGAGATCCTCTAGAAGTATCAGGTGGATGTTTCGCTTGTAGAAGCTGTGGTTATTCTAAATGTGACTAGTAACTAACAAAAAAATAGAATATTGAAAATCTCCTACTTTTATAGTATTATATATAGAAGAATAGGAGGTTTTTTTATGAAAATTTTAGTTATCAATGGTCCAAATATAAATATGTTAGGTATAAGAGAGAAAAAAATTTATGGTGAATTATCATATGATAAATTAGTAGAAACATTAAAAAAGAAAGCCTCAGAATTAAATTTTGAAATAGAGTGTTTTCAAAATAACATTGAGGGAGAAATTATAAATATTATTCAAAAAGCATATGGAAAATTTGATGGAATTATTATTAATCCGGCTGCATATACTCACTATAGTATTGCTATTTTAGATGCTATAAAGTCAGTGTCTATTCCAACGGTAGAAGTTCATCTAAGCAATATCCACTCACGAGAGGAGTTCAGACATAGATCGGTAACGGCTGCAGGTTGTGTAGGTCAAATATCAGGATTTGGGGCATATGGATATATAATGGCTCTTGATTATTTTAGTAATATTAGGAGTGAAGATGGATAAAATAGGGATTAAAGTTGATATGATTATTTTATTTATATTTATTATATTTCTATCGATTTTTACAATTATAAAAATTAAAAATAGCTATGACCTAAGTTCATTAGCTAGTATGAATAAAAATCTTTTAACAGTAAGAAAATCTATAGATGAGTTTTATGAATATAATAATAACTTTCCAACTATTGAAGAAATTCGTGGACAAGATGAGGAAGAAAAGTTTTTTAAGATATTATCTAAAAATAGCCATATTAGAGTTAATTTTTTTAAAAATTTTGAATTTCCAAGTACTCCTAAATATTTGAAAACAATAGCTGGAATACCTATTGAAATAAATAGTAATAATCATATTAAACTAGCTAAAAACCTAGATAGCTTAGGGATTTCGCAGGAATATTACTCTTCGAATGGTGGTTGGATATATTCACCTCTAAATGGTGAATTTCGAGCAAATTTACAAGATATTGAAGGGAGAGACAAAAAAGAAGACTTAAGCAGACCTGTATGGGGTTCTCATATAGATTGGTACTATAAATAATATAAATAGGAGGGCAATTGCCCTCCTATTTATATACTTCTAATATTTTCTTTTTTAAATTATCAGGAACAATGTAATCATGTTGCGATATATTTTTTATTGCCATAAAAGGTTTGTGTTTATAGTTTTTCTTTACTCTATCTTTTTCTCCTAATTCTTCCTCGATATCATTTGTAAATATTACGACATCTCCTAATGATTGACTTGCTAAATTTTTCATATATCTATTATGACTTCTAATCCGAATAATAGATTCCTCATCACGCCATCCATGACAATCTTTATCAAAAGCTGCTACATATGGAATTTTATATTGATTTAGAAGCTTCATAAATTGAGGTATACTACTCTTACTTCCACATTCTATTATAGAATATTCATATTTATATACTCCTAGCTTTTTAGCTAAGAATGGAATTATTATCTTATCAGTCTGTCCCTCTACTAATATTACTTTTTTTGCAAAGAATAACTCACCTCTATCTGGATTCATCCAATAGTTCATATTGAAATTTTTAATTTCATCTCCCTTGAATAACTCGCCTTTATATTGCATAACAGATGTTCCACTATCATTTCGTCTAACTAGACATATTGATTTATAATCATTTAACTCTATAAATGAACTAGAATGAGTGGTAACATAGATTTGTCCACCATACCTTGATATACTACTCATAACAGAGTGAAGCTCCCTCTCAGCTTGTGGATGAAGGTATAGCTCAGGTTCTTCATACATTATTATCGTATTACCTAATAGATTGTAACGAGTACTTTTTGTCACTGCTGCTATCCTTCTCATAATTTTGAATATTACTTCTCTTTGTAAGCCACGACTAACATATCGTTCTTCTAAATGCTGGATCTCTATTTCTAATTTTTCAATTAATTTTTCAACATACCGTAGCTGATTATTATTTGTTAAGATTAAAATTAACTTTTCATATATGTCTAAAATAACACTGTTAGATGAAGCAGAAAAAGAAGGGATGAATATTATATCAATGCTCTCTCGAATGGCATATTCATAATTTTCTGTAAGATTATAAAATTTATTATTTTTGTTATAAAAATAAATATTTTTACTTGGAGTTACAACTTTTTTTATGATTATTTCATCTTGTACATTTTTAATATCTTTAAAAACTTCTATCTCTTCTTGCTTTAGAGAATCAAAAGTAATTATGAGCTCAGTAGGTAGGGTCTCATCATAGCGATGTCTACTTTCGAAAACTATTTTATCAAAAAAAAGTAAGATAGCAGACAAAATATTTGATTTACCATGATTACTTTGACCGATAAACAGTAAAAAGTTCTCGAATTCTATTTGTGTATTTTGAATAGATTTCCAATTTTTTATATTACAACTTTTTATATACATAGTGATCTCCCTTTATATAGTATTTACTAGTATAGTATAACATAAAAAAGTTACAAAAAAAGCCAAGAAATCTTGGCTTTTTTTGGTTTACTTATTTTATTTTAGTTATAAATTCCTCAGATATATCTTTAGAAGAAAGTTCTAAAATCTTATCTACATAAGTTCCATCTTCTAATTTTTTTAGAACACCACTAAGAGATTCTGGCTTTCCAAAATAGTATCCTTGGAAAACTGTTACTCCTAAAGTCATTAAGAAGTCAATTTCTTTTTTCTCTTCTACTCCCTCTACCACTACTTTTAGATTAAGACCTTGTCCTAAATTTACAATAGTTTTCAAAACTGTCATATCTTTGTCACTTTTAAACATATTAACTACAAAGCTTCTATCTACTTTTAGAGTAGATACAGGTAGTTTTGCCAAAGAAGAAAGTGATGAAAATCCAGTTCCAAAATCGTCAATTAAGAAACTAATCCCAACGCCATTTAAAGTCTTTATTTTATTAACAGATTCTTCCATATCATTTAAAAAGTTATCTTCAGTAAGTTCAAATTCAATATTTTTTAATTCGCCATAATTTTTTAATATTTCTTCTAAAAAGAATACTTGATTAAAATGGTTAGCAGAGATATTAAGAGAAACTATTGTCTCTAATTTTTTAATATCTTCCTTTACTTGGTTTATTAAAAATGCTGTTAACGGCATTATTATAGATGAATGTTCTGCAACTTCTATAAATGCATATGGTGTCAAAAACCCTCTAGTTTTATGATTCCATCTCATTAACGCTTCAAATTCAACCGTTTTATCACTCACATTAACTTTAGGTTGATAAAAAACTTCAAATTCTTTTTCTTTTAATCCTCTTTGAATATCTAATTCTAATTCACTATTACCTTTAGAATCATCTCCTTTTTTAATTCTAAGAGTTTCTAGCATATTGATTATAGTCTCTTCTACTCTTAAATTTGCATCGTGTTTTTCTGTAATATTATGAACATTTAATTCTATTTCATCTTTATTGGTACTTCTAGAATGTTTGACTAAGTTTTTAAACTGTAGTAAAAGTTTATCGACATCATGATCTCCTAGGATTTGCTTTGTCACTAATAAAAATTGATCTCCAGCAAACCTCATTAAAATATCATCATCTTTTGATATTTTCTTTAAGTTTGAGGCTAATTTTATAATAGTAGCGTCCCCTTTCTCATTACCAAATTTTTCATTAATGTGTGTTAATGACATAATATCAAATAAAATAAAATTGATTTCTTCTTCTTTTTCATCAAAAGTCGAAACTAATTTTTCTGTTAAATATAATCCATTTTCTCTTTTAAATACCTTTGTTAGTTGGTCATAATTCATTGATTGAGTTAGTTCCTCAATATGTTTTTTTTCTTTATAAATATTTTTTAATAAAAGAGATCTTACTATTAGCATAACTATTAAGACAATTATAAGAATAAATAGTAATTCTCCTATCTCTCTAAGTATTATTTGATTTCGATGAGACGTAGTAATATCTGCACCTATTAAATATTTAACGCCATCTTGATTTCTTGTCATTAAATAAACAGAACGGTATGCAACATCATCTGAAATACTGTCTATATAGTGTATTTTTTTATTGTTAAACACATCTACTGTTTCCTCTCCCGAATCATCTTCAGCATCTGCAAATGATAGATTATAATAATCTTCTAGTGTTTCACTAGTAATTTCATCATTTGAACCTCCTATATAAGTATATATAGGAAGATTATCTTCTAAAATTACGGTATATATATAGTCAACATTATTAATTATTGCAATTGACGAAAATTTATTAAGTCTTTCTAATATTTTTCTCTCTAAATTCTCATCAGAATCATTGAAAAAATAATCCTCGTCAACTAAGGAAAACTCTAAATTTTTAGCAGCTTTAAATAGTTGCTCATCAATCTCTTCGGTACTTATCTTATAAACGACAACCCCTTGTATAGCAAACAAGATAAAAACGACTAAAGTTAATAACTTTATTGATTTGTTTTTTTTGAAAAATTCTAAATTCACAGTATCACTCCTATCTTATTTTTTGTGCTTCTACTCTATTTCTTCCACCATCTTTAGCTTTGTAAAGTAAGTGATCTACTCTAGCTAATGCAGTGTCTAAATTGTCTTTTGGAAGGCCCTGAATAACACCCATACTCATAGTGACCACAACATCCTCTTTCCATGTTAAATTTTCTACCAATTTTATAAGTCTGTTAGCTATTAATATTCCATCTTCTAATTTTGTATTAGAAAGAACTAATAAAAACTCTTCTCCACCATATCTTCCTAAACTATCAAGAGTTCTGATATTATCAGCAACAACTTTCGTTACACCTTTTAACACTTCATCTCCAAATAAATGACCAAACGTGTCATTTAACCTTTTAAATTTATCTAAGTCAAACATCAATAAGCAATATTTTTTTTCAGAATTATTTGTCAATTCGATCTCTTCTTCAATGAAATTTATGATAGCTCTTCTATTATAAATTTTAGTTAGAGGGTCTGTTTCTGCAATATATCGTAGATCCATCTCTCTTTTAATAATTTTTTCATTCATCTTTAACATCCCATCAGCTATAAATTTAAATTCATTTTTCTCACTAGATGCTTCGATTCTTTCGTGATGCTCTGAATTATAATTTCCGCTAGAAATATTATCTATCATTAATCCTACACGATTTAATGAACTATTAAAACTTTTCACTAGAAGATAGAGAGCAAATCCTACAGTTAAAATTGTGATAAAGATAATACTCCATAGTGTATTTCTCATTTCATATAGATTGCTAAAACTATCTTCTAGATCTACCTCTCCAATAAGAAGTAAATCTAATTCTTTTATATAACTTGTATGAAAAAATTTAACTCCATCAGGGGTTTCTATATTGTATTCAAAATGCTCACTAGCTGGATGCTTACTAAATAGATCTATGTCAGATATATAACTTAGATTTTTTGAATTCTTTCCACCATCAAGGAGGATATCATAGTTTCTATCTATTATAAAAAATGTTCCATTATCTCCAATTTTGTAGTTTCCAAGTTTTTTAGATAAACTGTCAAAATTTAATACCGATAGAAGAACGCCTTTTATTTCCTCACCTTTCCTTATAGCAAGTGATAGTGTCACTATAGGTTTTTTTGTTCTTGCATGAATAAAAGGTCTAGATATATATACATCATCTGTTTCTATAGCTCCTTTATACCATGGTCTTTCTACAACATTGTAATCGCTAGGAAGTCCTGCCCTAAAAGCTTCAGTTCTATACTTAACATTGTAAATAGGGAGTTCACCAGGAATTCCTAAGATAAATTCACTAGTATTAATGTTCATACTTGAAAAATTCGACATATGATGAATCAAATGATTCCTTCTACTTTCATCATTTGGTTTCGTTCCGTGTTCTAATAAATAGTCATCTTTATTTAGATAGATATCTGATAATACCCCTAACATAATTCCCACATCATCGGTTACTGTTTTGATTAAACCTTTCACATCATGATCTGCAAGATCAATAACTTTTTCACGACTTTTCAGAACTTGAGTTGTTGTTTTTTTAGAAACAAAAATAGTTCCTATAACAACAGGAACTAATGTTGCAAACAAAAATACGAGTACGATTTTCTTTTTTAAACTCATTCCACACATCTCCTATTATATTTTATATTAGTAGTTTACTCTTTATTTTTATTTTTCCTCTTTATTTTTTTATAAAGGTATATATTTATTTAAACAGTATGTTATATAAGAACGAAATTCGGGAGGTAATTATGAGAATAGGAATTGTAGGATTAGGAAAGATGGGTGGGAAAATAGCTCTAAGATTATTAAAATATGGACATGAAGTGGTAGTCTATAACAGGAGTCAAGATAAGATAGATCTAGTGGTAGAGCAAGGAGCCCTTGGATTTAATGATATAGATGGATTTATAGAAGAGATGAATAAATATGAAAAATCAGTTATATGGGTGATGATTCCATCTGGTGAAGTAACTAATAATATGTTATTAAACTTAGGAGAAAAGCTAAAAAAAGGTTCAATCCTTATAGATGGTGGGAATACAAATTATAAAGATACTATTGAAACTGCTAAAACTTTAAAAAAGAAAGATATTAATTTTCTAGATATAGGTACAAGTGGTGGCTTATGGGGATATGAAAATGGATATTGCTTAATGGCAGGAGGAGATAAAGACTCTTATGAGTATCTAGTACCTCTACTAACAGACCTGTCAGCACCTTCAGGTTTTGAGTATTTTGGAGATAGTGGAAGTGGGCATTTTGTTAAGATGGTTCATAATGGTATAGAATATGGGATGATGCAAGCTTATGCTGAAGGATTTGAGATACTAAAATCAAAAGAGCAGTTCAATTTAGATCTTGATAAAGTAACCAATGTTTGGCGACACGGAAGTATTATAGAATCCTTTTTATTAGACCTTACAAAAGATATGTTTAAAGAGGATCCTGATCTTAGTAACACTAAAGGATGGGTAGCTGACTCAGGAGAGGGAAGATGGACTGTTTTGGAAGCTTTAGAAAACAATGTCTCTGCTCCTGTTATCACATTATCTTTAATGCAAAGATTTAGATCTAGAAAAGATGAAACATTTACAGATAAAGTTCTAGCAAGATTAAGAAATGAATTTGGTGGCCATGAAATAAAGAAAAACTAAGAGGTGGAATTATGTGTAAAAAATCTATAATCAATAGTTGCGAGATAGAGACAATAAATTTAAAAACAAAACCTTTTTTATTCATTATATTTGGTGGAAGTGGGGATCTCAGTCAAAAAAAATTACTACCATCTCTATATAACCTGTGTAAATATGATATGCTCCATGAAGACTCAAAAATAATATCAATAGGTAGAAAAAAAATAGGTAATCAAGAGTTTAGTGATATTATAAAAAAATCACTCTTTACAGATTTAGAAAAAACTGAAAACATAAAAAGTTTTCTTAAAAGAAATTCTTATATTTCGACTGGAAGTGAAAAAATAGGAATAGATGAGTTAAATTCATCTATTTGCTCACTAAAAGGAGTTAATAGTCACCAAATAATCTTTTATCTGGCAACACCTCCTAGTGCAGCAAGTAATATTTTAAAATTTATAGATAATTTAGACCTATGTGAGAAATCAATAGAGAAAAAGATTATTATAGAGAAACCATTTGGAGTTGACAGAGATTCTGCTAAGGTTTTAAATAAGCAACTCCACCAGATATTCTCTGAAAATGAAATCTATAGAATCGATCACTATTTAGGGAAGGAGACAGTCCAAAATATACTGTTTTTTAGATTTGGAAATAGTATATTTGAACCTCTATGGAATAGAAGCTATATTGAAAAAATAGAGATTACAGTAGCAGAGGACATCGGAATAGAGAAAAGAGCTAATTTTTATGATAAATCTGGAATATTAAAAGATATCATACAAAATCACATGTTACAGCTTATAGCCTTAGTAACCATGGAGCCACCTACAAGCTTTGATGCTAATTCTGTCAGAGATGAAAAAGTAAAAATATTTAAAAGTATTACAAATATGAATGAAGAATATATGAAAAATCATCTATTTTTAGGGCAATATAGTAGTGGAAAAATAGAGGGTAGAAAGATTAATGGTTATTTAGAGGAAATAGGAGTAGATGAAAATTCTAAAACTGGAACTTTTTTTAGTGGTAAATTTCATATAGATAATTGGCGTTGGGCTGATGTTCCTATCTATGTTAGAGCTGGTAAAAGATTAGAAAAAAAACTAACAGAGATATCAATTACATTTAAAACTCCGCCATTAAAATTATTTGGAAATGATTGTCTTGATTTAAAAGCAAATAAATTAGTTTTTTCTATCCAACCAGATGAAAAAATATCGTTAACCATCAATAAAAAATACCCCGGAATGGAAAATTATCCTCATCCTGTTGAGATGAATTTTAACTATTCAAAAATAGAAAAAACATCCCTATCTGCTTATGAAAGACTAATAATAGATTGCATAAAAAGTGATTTAACACTTTTTGCAAGACAAGATGGTATTGAGGAAATGTGGCGAGTATTAGATCCTATAGTAGATTTTTTTGATAAAAATCCACAAAGATTAGAAAAATATAATGCTGGTACCTGGGGAGTAGGAGAGTGGCACGATGAATAGAAATATTGAGATATACGATAATGAATGTGAGATGGCTAAAAGAGGAATATCGATAATATTAGAAGAGTTAAGTAGAAAAGAGAAAATTTCTGTTGCTTTTTCTGGTGGTAAAACGCCAATATTATTTTTTAAACTATTAGCAAAAGAAAAAGTAGATTGGAAAAGAATTCATGTTTTTCTTGTAGATGAAAGGTTAGATCCAAAGGGGATAGATACTCTAAAAAACTTAATCACAGAAAATTTATTATCACAAATAGATAT